>DATIVQ010000242.1:0-13461 GCA_035465735.1 Rudaea sp. | reverse complement strand
ACGAAACCGCGTGGACGATCAACCGTACGCTCGCCGCGCGCAACGCGCAGATCGCGAGTTTGATTGCCGAAACCGGCGGCCAGAATGCGCTGATCGCCGATTCCTCCGCGCTGCCCGAACAACTGGTGAAGGACGCGATCGCGTCCGCGTTCGACTCCGCCGGCCAGCGCTGCTCCGCCGCACGCGTGCTGTTCGTGCAGGACGACATCGCCGACAAGGTGATCGCGATGCTCGCCGGCGCGATGGATGAACTTACCGTCGGCGATCCCGCCCTGCTTTCCACCGACGTCGGCCCGGTGATCGACGAACCCTCGCGCAAGAGCCTCGCCGACCATGCCGCGCGCATGGACACCGAAGCCAAACTCATCCGGCAAGTGAAGCTCGGACCGGATTGCGCAAACGGCACCTTCCTTGCGCCGCGCGCGTATGAACTGAAGTCGCTGTCGCAGCTTACCCACGAAGTGTTCGGCCCAATCCTGCACGTGATCCGCTGGAAGGCCAGCGAACTCGACCAGGTCATAGCCGCGATCAACGCAACCGGCTTCGGCCTGACCCTCGGCATCCACAGCCGCATCGATTCCACCATCGCGCACATCGCGCAACGCGCCAAGGTCGGCAACTGCTACGTCAACCGCAACCAGATCGGCGCCGTCGTCGGCGTGCAGCCGTTCGGCGGCGAAGGCCTTTCCGGCACCGGACCCAAGGCTGGCGGCCCGCATTACCTGCTGCGCTTCGTGACCGAGCGCACGCTGACGATCAACACGACGGCGGCGGGTGGGAATGCGTCGTTGTTGACGCTCGGCGAATAGTTCTCGCAATATGCACGTCTACTATGATCTTTTCGAGGAAACTCTCGAAAGGATGGAGGAGTGGTTCCGGCGGCTATTGAATTTGGTACCGCAGCCACGAAGCGTGCCATTCGCAGATTCCTTTGTGTTCAGATTCGTCGAAAAACGCCGCAACAAGCCATAATTCAGAAACTGGCAAGGGTAGTAAGCGGGCTCAGTGCTACGCATCCGTTCGCGCATCCTGCGCTCACCATCAGCCGCTGGCGCGGCTTCGACCTCTCCCGCCGGCGGGAGAGGGGGAAAGCTACCCGCCGGTGTGACGGCCTACGCAAACGCATCCGCGCTGACGCCGAACAATTCCTTCAATTTCCGCACCTGCCGCAGGTTGATCTCGCGCTTGCCGCTGAGAATCTCGGACACCACGCCTTGCGTGCCGATCTGCGGCAAGTCGCCCTGTTTCAGGCCGTGCTGCTGCATCAGGAATCTCAGCATATCCGCGCCGAAAACCTCGGGTAGAGGATGGTGGGTGTCGTCGTAGTCACCGATCAGTTCGCCAAGGGTCGCGGCCAGGTTGGCGAGCGGATGGCGTTCGTCCGCGGCGCCGGCGTCGAGCAGCCGGTTCAGCGCCGCGACAGCCGCGTCGTATTCGGCCGCCGTACGGATCGGGTGCAGCGGCACCTCGCGCTCGATTGCGGCAAAATGGGTGACGAGTTTCTTGAGTTGTGCGTTCATTGCCCTGCACTCCATCGATCGTATTCGGCGTGCGTGAACACGTGTCGGACGAACAGCATTTGCCGGTTGAAGTGAATCGCGGCGATCACGCGGAACTTGTTGCCGCCGATGTCGAAAACGTAAAAGTCGCCGACCCGGTCGGCAGCGTTCATGATGGCCTTGAGTTGGGCGAAATTCGCGAACGTGCCGGATTCGATGACCTTGCGCCACGCCTGCAACGGCTTGCCGGCTGCGCGATGCGTCCGGGTGAAGTCCACGAGCGCCCTGTTCGATATCACTCTCAACGAATCATCTCAATGCGAGATTCGGAAGGCAGGGTATCGCTTTTCGAGATATTTGCAAGTGCCCCACGCAGGAACTTACGAACTTTTGCCCCCTTCCGGGGTAAAGTAACCGCATGTACCTCGAGTTCTACGGGCTGAAAGAAGCCCCCTTCTCGATCACCCCCGATCCACGCTACGTGTTCCTGAGCGAGCGCCACCGGGACGCGCTCGCGCACCTGTTGTACGGCATCGGCAAGGGCGGCAGCGGCGGTTTCGTGCAACTGACCGGCGAGGTCGGCACGGGCAAGACCACGTTGTGCCGGCTGCTGCTGGAACAGTTGCCGGAAAACACGCGCGTGGCGCTGGTACTCAATCCGAAGCTGTCGCCGGTGGAATTGCTCGAGACGATCTGCGAGGAATTGAAGCTCGACATCGCCGGCAGGAAGGGCAGCCTCAAGAGCCTGGTCGACACGCTCAACATCTACCTGCTCGATGCCTACGCGCAGGGCCTGCGCGTGGTGCTGATCGTGGACGAGGCACAGGAGCTTTCCACCGAATCGCTGGAACAGGTGCGCCTGCTCACGAACCTGGAAACGCCGACGCAAAAACTCCTGCAGATCATCCTGCTCGGCCAACCCGAACTGCGCGACAAGTTGCACCAGCCGGAACTGCGCCAGCTCGCGCAGCGCATCACCGCGCGCTATCACCTCATGCCCCTGGACCGCGGCGAATCCGAAGCCTACGTGCGCCATCGCCTAGCCGTGGCCGGCACGGCGCGTTCGCCGTTCTCGCGCCTTGGCCTGCGCGCGCTGTACCGGCGCTCGGGTGGCGTGCCGCGCGTGATCAACGTGATCGCCGACCGCGCGCTGATGGCCGGTTTTGCGCGCGAACAGGATGCGCTCGGCGAACAGCTCGTGGACCGCGCCGCGAACGAGACCCTGCCCGGCAACGCACGCTACTGGGCGCATCGTTACGGGCGCTGGCTGGCGGCCACGGCGGTACTGATCCTCGCCGCTGGCGCCGCGTCCTGGTACTGGCTGCATCGCGTGCCCCCGCCCATCGCCGAAGCCGTCGCCAAGCCGATTGCGCCGCCACGCGACGATTCGCTGGACGCGCTGCGCCAGGCCATCACGCACACACCCGACGCGGACCTCACCGCGTGGACGCAATTGCTCAGCCGCTGGGAAGTCAATTCCGCGCAAGTTTCGGTGCGTGACGCGGCGCATTGCCCGGGCATCATCACGACAGGACTCGACTGCCTGCACGGAACCGGCACGCTGGAACAGCTCGCGCGCTTCGACCGGCCGCTGATCCTGACCCTGCGTGACGGCAACGCGCACGCGGACGCACTGTTGCTCGCAGTCGATGCTCAGCACGTCAAGCTCGCCATTGGCGGGCAGGCGCGCACGCTGAAGAAATCCGCTCTCGTCGACGTGTGGAAGGGCGAATTCAGCGCGGTGTGGGAATTGCCACCCGAAATTCCATCGACATTGCACCTGGGCGATGCCGGATCCGGCGTGGCCTGGGTCAAGGCGCAGCTTGCGCGCATGGATGGCGGCAAGGCCGACGACACCGGCCCCGCCTATTTCGATGCCGCACTGGACGAACGCGTGCGCAAACTGCAAATCGCCTACGGCATAAAACCCGATGGCATCGTCGGCCCGGAAACCCTGTTCGCGCTGTCGGCGCTGGCCGAATCCGGGCCGCACCTGTACCGCAAGGTAGAATAGTCGGTCACTCGCCGTACTGATGGACTCATGTCGCTGATTCTCGAAGCATTGAAGAAATCCGAGGCCAACCGCCGCCTGGGCCAGGCCCCGGACCTCGGCACGCCGTTCACGCCCGCGCGGCGCGAACGCAGTCCGCTGTGGGCTCTGCTCGTGATCGTCGCGTCGCTGGGCGCCGGGCTATGGTGGTGGTTCGGCCGCGCCGCGCCGGCACCGGTTTCGGCCAAGCCGCCCGTCAGCGCAGCACCGGCGCAGAATCCCGCCACGCCGTTGCGGCACGCCGAACAAGCGCGTTCCGCGCCTGCGCGCAAAATCGGCCCGGTCATTCAGGACCCCATGGCTGCAGGCCCCGTGTCGAGCTCGCGCAATGCAAAGCGGCAAGCCGTGCAAGTCAAACAGGAAGACCAGCGGATATTCGGCGCGCAGCGACCGCTCGCGCCGGCCCCGGACAACGCGATTGCGCGCAGGATCGCACTGTCCGCCAAACACAGGCCCCGCGAGCAGGCGCCCGGGGTCGCGCGGATCGCGCCACCTGCGCCGGCACTGCCTACGCGCGCACCGAAGTCGGCCGACATGCGTGGCTACACCCCGCCGCCGCAACCGCATCCGGAAACCACGCCGGCCGCAGCCGCGCCACCCAAGCTCGACATGCCGACCTATTACGACTTGCCGTTCGCCACGCGCAAGGCACTGCCGCAATTGAGCCTGAGCATGCACGTCTACACCGCCGATCCGAAACAGCGTTTCGTCATCCTCGACGGCGCGCGCATGGTCGAGGGTGACACCACGCCGGACAGCATGACGCTGCGCGAAATCCGCCCGGATGGCGTGGTGCTCGAATTCCAGGGTCAGCGCTTCTTCTTTCCGCGCGACGGCTTGTAATGCGGTGATGCCGTGTTCGTCCACCTCGAACAGCGGCACAAACCGCGGCAACCCTGGGCAACGGTCGCGCTGATCGCGATTTGCGTGGCGGTTTTCGCCTGGCTGAGCCTGCTCGACCCCGATGCGCGCGCGCTGGTGCTGCGGCGCTGGGGCACGGTGCCATCGAGCCTGTTCGACGCCCAGGTGCCGTTGCTTACGCAGTGGCTGGAACTGCGGCCGGCACGCCTATTCACTGCGTTGTTCATCCACGTCGGCTGGCTGCACCTGATCGGCAACCTGCTGTTCCTGATGATCTTCGGGCTGCCCGCCGAACGCAGCCTCGGGTCGCTGCGTTTCCTGTCGCTGTTCCTCGTCGGCGGCGCATTGGCCAATCTGGCCGGAGCGCTCACGCTCGCCAACGCGAATGCGCCCATCGTCGGCTCCAGCGGTGCGGTCTCGGCAATCGTAGGCGCCTATTTCGCGCTGTTCCCACGCGCGCGCCTGGGCCTGGTGCTGCCGCTGGGATTGTTTCTGGAGTTCGTGCGTGTCCCTGCGGCTGCCCTGATCGGTTTCTGGATCGGCCTGCAGTTCCTGTTCACCTTCGTCGGCCCGGCGTTCGGGGCGGTGGCGTGGTGGACGCACATTGCCGGATTCGGCATCGGCATCCTTTTTGCGCTGGTTTCAAAACCGGCGCTCGCCCGCCGCTTGCGGCAGTAAGTCCGCTCAGTGTGGATTCGCTGCCGTCGGAGCAACCGTCGGCGCATGCCGCAACGCCATGCCCTTGAGCACGATCAGCGCCTCGTTGAGCGCATAGTCGTCGAGCAGGCCATCGCTGGCGCCGTCGCGCTCGGTGTTCTTTTCGCCTTCGAGTTCACCCTTGAGATGATTGGGCAGATCGCGCTCGCCGCGCAGGAGCGCCGGCGCCGAATCGCGCACGGTCAGTTTGAGATCGGCCAGCTCGATGTCCGGAGTGATTCCCGCCGCCTGGATCGAAGTGCCGTCGGGCGTGTAGTAACGCGCCGTGGTGAGCTTGACGGCATGCGTATCGTCCAGCGGCAGCACGGTCTGCACCGAACCCTTGCCGAACGTACGCCGGCCCATGACCAGTGCGCGGTGGTCGTCCTTGAGCGCGCCGGTGACGATCTCGGCCGCCGAGGCGGTGCCATTGTCAACCAGCACCACGAGCGGCGCGCCGTCGAGCAGGTCACCGGGCGTGGCGTTGAAGCTCAGGTCCGCCTGTTTCAGGCGTCCGCGCGTGGTGACGATGCCACCGGAATCCAGGAAATCGTCGCTGATTTCGACGGCCGAAGTCAGCAGTCCGCCGGGATTGCTGCGCAAGTCCAGCACCGCGCCACGCAGCGGATGCTCTTTCGTCAGCAACTTGCCGAGCTTGCTGCGCAGCTCATTGCCGGTGTCTTCCTGGAACTGGACGACGCGGATGTAGACGTAACCCGGTTCGAGTTCGCGCACGCGCACGCTGGCCACGCGGATCGCCTCGCGCGTGAGCGTGTAGTCCTCAGGCACGCTGGCGCCTTCGTGCAGGATGGAAAGTTTCACCTTGGTGCCGGCCTTGCCGCGCAGCAGGTCCACGGCCTGGTTCGCGTTTTCCGACGTGATCGCTCTGCCGTCGATGCGCACGATGACGTCGCCCGGCTTGATGCCGGCGCGCGCTGCCGGCGTGTCGTCGATCGGCGCGATCACGCGCAGCGCACCGTTCAGGGTAATGACTTCGATGCCGAGTCCGTCGTAGCTGCCGCTGGTATCTTCGTTCAGCGCCTGCACGCCGGTCTGATCGAGGTATTCGCTGTGCGGATCCAGCCCGGCGAGCATGCCGCGGATCGCACTTTGCATCAGGGTCTTGTCGTTCACCGGATCGACGTAGGCCTGTTTGATCAGATCGAACACGGCGGTGAACTGGCGGATCTCGGCCATGCTCACGCCCGCCTTGCCGGCACCCGGATCTGGCGCGGGCGCCTGCTTGGCCTCGTCGGCGCGCAGCGCCAGCGGAGCCAGCATCAACAACACGCAAATCGTCGATCGCAACATGATCATCACCACGAATCAGGATACCCGCATTATAGGCACGCGCAGGCAAATCAACGTGAAGATCGCAGCCAACTCATCGGATCGACGGCCTTTCCCTTGTAGCGCAATTCGAAGTACAGGCCGGGTGTCGGCCGCCCACCGCTGTCGCCGCTGGTCGCGATCGCGGTGTCCGCATCGACCCAGTCGCCGACATCCTTGAGCAAGGTTTCGTTGTAGCCGTACAGGCTCAGGTAGCCGTCGCCGTGATCCACGATCATGAGCAGGCCGTAGCCGCGCAGCCAGTCGGCGAACACGACGCGGCCATGCGACACGGCATGCACCTCGCTGCCACCCTTCGCCGCGATCAATACGCCCTGGCTGGCCTGACTGCCACCGATCACGGCGCCGAATCTTTCCACGACGCGCCCATGCAGCGGCCACGGCAACTTGCCGCGTAATGCCGTGAAGGGCCCTGCCCCGGCAAGGGTCTTCGGAATGTCGGCAAAGATGTCGCGCAGCTTCGCGATCAGATCGGTCAGGGCCTTCTCGTCCCTGCCGAGCGCCGCCAGGCGGCTCTTCTGGTCCTTCAGCGTGACGTCGAGCCGATCCAGCGCCTGCTGGCGCGCCGCGCGTTCCGCATCGAGCTGTTGCACCTGCGCGGCACGATCCGCGCGTGAAGCCTTCAACGTCGCCTGCTGCGCTTCGATTTCGTCCTGGACCTGGGCCAACGCTTCGAGATTCTTGAGCAAGGCGCCGATCTCGCCGACCCGCGCACGCTCGAAATAACCGTAATAGGCGAGCAGGCGCGCGATGTTCGCGGCGTTGTCCTGCGCGAGCAGCAGCTTCAATTCCTCGCCACGGCCCATCGCGTAGGCCGAGCGCAGCAACGCCGCCAGTGCCTCGCGCTGATCTTTCAGTTTCGCATCCAACGCCGCGCGCTGCTTGAGCAAGTCGTCGAGCCTGCCCTGTTGCGCCACCAGTCGCGCGTCGAGCACGCGCAACTCTTTCGCCGTCGCGGCGATTTTCAATTCCTGATCGCGCAGTGCCGCGACGGCATTGCCGCGCTTGGCGCTCGTGTCTTTTTGCGCATCAGCGAGCGCCTTGATCTGACCGCGCACCTGTTCGAGTTTTTGTTTGGCCTGGGCTTCCTGCGCCGCGCGCGCGGCATCGTCGGTTTGCGCGTGAACGCTTGCGGAAACGCAGCCAAGAAACAGCAGGGCGCTTGAAATCCGAAGCATCAAGCAAATGTCACCAGCGAATGACCAGTCATTTCCGCCGGCGGCGGCAACGCCATGAGGGCAAGCACCGTCGGCGCCAGATCCCGCAATGCCCCCGGCGCGAGCGTCGCGCGACGCCCGACGTAGACCAGCGGTACCGGCCCGACTGTGTGTTGGGTGTGCGGCTGGCCATCGTCGGCGCGCATCATTTCAAGATTTCCGTGGTCGGCGCTGATCAGCATCTCGCCACCGGCCGCGCGGATCGCAGATTCGAGCTTGCCGAGCGCGACGTCGACTGCTTCCACGGCCTTGATCGCGGCGTCGAGCTTGCCGCTGTGTCCGACCATGTCGGCATTGGCGAGGTTGCAAACGATGAAATCGTACTTGCCGCCGGCTATCGCGGCGACGAGTTTCTCCGTCACCTCCGGACAGCTCATCTCGGGCTTCAGATCGTAGGTCGCGACCTTGGGACTGGGCACGAGGATGCGGTCCTCGCCCGCATACGGTTCCTCGCGGCCACCGGAAAAGAAGAACGTGACGTGCGCGTACTTTTCCGTCTCGGCGATTCGCAGCTGTTTCAGGCCCAAGGATGACAGGTATTCGCCGAGCGAGTTGGCCAGCGATTGCGGCGGATAGGCTTCGGCGGTGACGGCAAGATCGTCGCTGTAATGCGTCAACGTGACGAAGGCGGACAGGTGAATCTTGCGCGCGAGTGCGAACCCGGAAAACTCCGGATCGACGAAAACCCGTGTGAGCTGGCGCGCACGGTCGGCGCGGAAATTCATGTAGATCACGGCGTCGCCGTCCGCAATTGGGGCCACGGTTCCGATGATCGTCGGCTTGATGAACTCATCTGTTTCGCCGCGTGCGTAACCGGCATCGAGCGCGGCGAGCGCGCTGTCGGCGCGGAATTCCGCGGCACCGTCGGCAACGGCGTCGTAAGCGAGCTTGACGCGCTCCCAGCGCTTGTCGCGATCCATCGCGTAGTAGCGCCCGCTGACGGTGGCGATGCGCGCATTGCCAAGCGCCTCACAACGCGCCTGCAGTTTTTCCAGCGAGGCGCGCGCGCTTTGCGGCGGCGTATCGCGGCCATCGAGGAAGGCGTGCACGGCGACGCGTTCGACGCCGCTCCTTTTCGCCATGTCGAGCAGGGCGAAGATGTGCTCCTCGCTGCTGTGCACGCCGCCGGGACTGAGCAGGCCGAGCACGTGCAGCGTGGCGCCCTTGGCCGCGGCGAATGCGCCGAGCAGCGCAGAGTTGGCGAAAAAACTGCCGTCGGCGATCGCCGCGTCGATGCGGGTCAAGTCCTGGTACACGATGCGGCCCGCGCCGATATTCATGTGTCCAACTTCGGAATTGCCCATCTGCCCATCGGGCAGGCCAACATGCTGACCATGCGTTTGCACCAATGTATGCGGACAAGTCGCCAGCAGGCGCCGCCAATTCGGCGCATGGGCCTGTGCGATGGCGTTGTTGTCGCATTCGTCGCGATGGCCCCAGCCATCCAGGATCAGCAACAGCACGGGTTTGGGTCGGGACACGGCGCAATCTCGCAATGGGTGGATAATGTTAGCCGATTAAACCGTGCGGGACGCCAACGCATCCAATGCACACCACGATCCGGACCGGAGCATTGCCATGAATCGACTTGCACTCGTCGCACTATCCGCCGCCCTCGCCTTCGGCACCGTGTTTGCCGCCGGCAATGCCGATCTCGACATCGACAAGGTCAACGGCAGCATCCACGTGCCGGACAACGCCACGGTCGGCAAGTTGTCCACGGTAAATGGCAGCATCCACGTCGGCGACGGTGCGCATGCGGCGGGCGCGACCACGGTCAATGGCAGCATCCATCTCGGCGCCAACGCCACGATCGATGCGCTGGACACGGTGAACGGCGGCATCCATGTCGGCGCCGGCACGAAGATCGCCAGGACCATCGAAGCGGTCAACGGTTCGATCACGCTCGCGACGGGCGCGGACGTCGGCGGCAAAGTGTCCAACGTCAACGGCAGCATCGCGCTGGACGCCGCGCACGTCGGCGGCGGCATCGAAACGACCTCGGGCGACATCTACGTCGGCGCGAATTCACGCGTGGAAGGCGGCATCCTGGTAAACAAGGACAACAGCTGGTTCCATTTCGGCATCAGCCGCGATCCGCGCATCGTCATCGGCCCGCACGCCGTGGTGCAGGGCGACCTTGTGTTCAGGCGCGACGTGCAGTTGTACGTGAGCAATAGCGCGACGGTCGGCAGGATCGAGGGCGCCAAGCCGATTTCATTCAGCGGCGAAAAGCCGCCGCAGTGACCCTGCAAAGCCTGCCGCGCTCGCCATAAGGCCGTTTCTTCTACAATCGGGACTTCCGTTCGCGACTCGGAGTCCTTCATGCGCAACGTCACCGCCGCAATTTTCGCCGCCCTCCTGCTCACCGCCTGCGGGCAGTCGACACCACCGGAGCCGGCCAAGACCGCGGCGGCGCCGGCCGCGACGAAACCCGAGCCCCTCAAGCCCACGACCGACGGCCACTTCTCGCCGGCGATCACGGCGGCGGATTTCGCCGGTTACGACCAGCGCCTGTCTTCGGACGAATTCGAAGGCCGCAAGCCGGGCACCATCGGCGAGCGCATGACGACCACTTACCTGATCGACCAGTTCAAGGGCATGGGCCTGAGGCCCGGCAATGGCGACAGCTACCTGCAGTCGGTACCGGCGGTGGAAACCACGTTGCTCGACGGTGACAAGGTCTCCCTCGACGTGGCCGCCGGCGGCAAAGTGGAGAAGTACAGCTATCGCAGCGACCTCATCGTCGACACGCTGCAGAACGCCCCCGACGTGGCCATCAAGGACGCCGATCTCGTCTTCGCCGGCTACGGTATCGTCGCGCCCGAATACCACTGGAACGATTACGCCGGTCTCGACGTCAAGGGCAAGATCGTCGTTGTGCTGGTCAACGATCCCGGCTTCGCCGACGCATCCTTGTTCAAGGGCCGCAACATGACCTACTACGGGCGCTGGACCTACAAGTACGAGGAAGCCGCGCGCCAGGGTGCGGCAGGCTGCCTGATCGTGCACGAAACCGGCGCCGCCGGTTACCCGTGGGAAGTGGTGGTCAACAGCTGGAGCGGCCCGCAGTTCAGCCTCGTGCCCGAAGCATCCACGCCACCAGGCCTGGCCGCGGCCGGCTGGTTGACCGGCGCAGCCGCACATCACCTGTTCGCCAGCGCCGGCGCTGATCTCGACGCGCTGGAGAAGGCCGCCGCGAAACCGGGCTTCACGCCAGTGCCGCTCAAGGCCACGGCGTCGATCGAATTGCACAGCCAGATCCGCAACATGCAGACCGACAACGTGCTCGCGCTGATGCCGGGCACGACGCGCAAGGACGAAGTCATCGTCTACTCCGCGCACTGGGATCATTTCGGTCGCGATCCGAAGCTCAAGGGCGACCAGATCTACAACGGCGCGGTCGACAACGGTACCGGACTGTCCGCCCTGCTCGAGATCGCCGATGCGTTCGCGCACCAGAATCCGCCGCCGCAACGCTCTGTCCTGTTCCTTGCGCCAACGATGGAGGAAGCCGGACTGCTCGGCTCGCAGTACTACACCCTGCATCCGGCGTTCCCAATGACCAAGACCGTCGCCGAGATCAACATGGACGAACTGATTCCGTTCGGTCGCACGCACAACATGGCGATCATCGGCTTCGGCCAGTCGCAGCTGGACCAGTACCTCGCCGACGCGCTCAAGCTGCAGGGCCGCGTGATCAGCGCCGACGAGGAGCCGGAGAAAGGCTTCTTTTATCGCTCCGACCAGCTCAACTTCGCACGCCTGGGCGTGCCGGTGCTGTACGCGCGCGGCGGCTTCGACAAGCTCGATGGCGGCGAAGCGGCCGGCCGCGCGGCTTACGATGACTTCACGGCACATCGCTACCACAAGCCGGCGGACAACTACGATCCGAACTGGGATCTGTCCGGCGTCATCGAGGACGTGCAGGCACTGTACGCGGTCGGCAAGCGCCTGGCGGACGAATCGACTTTCCCGCAATGGCTGCCAGGGAGTCAATTCGGGGCGGTGCGCGAAGCCTCGCTGAAGGCGGATAAGCACTGAAGCGCGCATGTTCGAGTTCTCCGCCATCGTGCCGCTATTGTTCGCCGGCGCCGTCGTCGCGACGCTGATTGCGCTGGCCCAAGCGTTCGCGGTGCGCCGGCATTGGCATGCGCGCCGGCGCTTCGCCAGCGCGCATCGCGGCGCGTGGTTCCTGGTGTTCATGCTGCTCGCTTTTCTCCTGGCCGGATCGGGGCTGGCCCTGCGCGGCTACGGGTTGCTCAGCGCCGAGGCGCCGGTCGCGGAAATCCATGCGCGTCAGCTTGGACCGCAGTGGTTCGGCGTGCGCGTGGATTTGCCCGACGGCACGCATCGCAGCGCGGACCTGCACGGCGACGAATGGCAGCTCGATGCGCGCGTGATCAAATGGGCCCCGCGCGCAGTCGCGCTCGGCGCGCAGCCGCTGTTCCGCGTCGATCGCCTGTCCGGGCGCTATCGAGATGCCGCGCAGGCGCAAGCCACGCTGCCGAGCGTCGCCGCGTTGAATGCGGACTCGGCCATCGACCTGTGGCAGCTCAAGCAGCGCTTCCCGCGCTGGCTGCCGTGGATCGATGCCGACTACGGCAGCGCCGCCTTCCTGCCACTCGTCGATGGCGGCAGCTACACCGTGACCATCAGCCCGCTCGGCGGTCTCGTCACGCGTCCAGCGGATGCGGCGACGGCGGACAAACTGAATACGATGGGTTGGTAATCCGTCATTTTGCCGGCGGCAAAAGGCGCAACGTCTTCTCGTCAAACATCGGTTCGTCCTGTCCCGCGCGCACGATCATGATGCGGCCCGCGCCTTCCTGCGCCTCGTAATACTGGACGCTGTCCGGCATGTCGCCCCATTCGCCGCACGGCGGCTCGGGGATGTCGCCCGGATCCTGTTTTGCGTCGAGTTCCCTCTTCAACGCGGCGTTCGGCAGAACCGTGTAGCGTTTTGCACCCTTGGGCACCGAACCCTCGCCTTGATAGGGTTGGACGAGGCAACGCGCAGCCAGGGATTTGTCCGGCGTGTGTTCGTCGAATACGCGCTTGATGCCGTCACGCGGTGTTTCCTTGTCCTTGAGAACGAACGTCTCGATCAGCTTTTCGTCCTCGCCGCCGTCGGAATAATGCATCAGCAAAGCGTTGCCTTTCGCGTAGAGATGGATCTTGCGGAAGCCGTAATCGCAGCGCTGCACATTGGCTTCGAGCCCGAGCGCGGCGTCGGAAACCTTCTCCCACTTGCATTGCTTCCCGGCCGGCCTCGATGGCGCGTCTTTTGTCGCGGCCAACACCGGAGCCGCAGCCAACGCGATGACGATGAAAATGGCGAATGGTGTATTCATGATGTCGTTAAACGTTCCTCTGCGGCGATCCGAACAGGTCATGCCCGGAGGATTTTCTGGTACCGCCACGCATCCCCGCCATCTTCGTAGAATCCCGCGATCGCGCCAAAGCGGTGGTAGCCCGATTTTTCGTAAAGCTGTATTGCGCCGGGATTGTCCTGGCGCACCTCCAGGCGCAGGCGCGCGCAACCATGCGCGTGCGCGCGGCGCTCGACCGCGTGCAGCAGCGCGCTCGCGATGCCGCGTCCGCGCGCCGCGTGATCCACGGCGATGGAATACAGACGTGCGATGTTGCTGCCCTTGCGGAAAAACACCACCGCCTTGCCGAGCAGGCTGCGGCCATCGACCGCGGCGAGCACGAGCGCGCCGGGGTTGCCCAGGTGATGCCGATACTGGCGCGGCGAGAGATGGTCGGTGGTGAAGGCACGACGTTC
>DATIVQ010000241.1:0-2372 GCA_035465735.1 Rudaea sp. | reverse complement strand
ATGCCGGGCAGGTTTCGACCTTGCTCGTAATAATCCATGCCGAATCCGAACACATAGCGATCCGGCACTTCCACACCGCAGAAATCGGCGTGGATGCCCGGCGCGGTGCGGCCATGGCGCTTCTGGCACAGCACGGCGATCAGTACACGGCGCGCGCCCTGCGCCAGGCACCAGTCGCGGATCGCACGCAGCGTGTAGCCTTCGTCGAGGATGTCGTCGGCCAGCAGCACCGTGCGTCCGACCGGCGAAACGGCGGGCTGGCGCAGCCAGTGCAATTCGCCGCCCTGCGTTTCGCCGCGGTAGCGCGTAGCGTGGACGTAGTCGAATTCGAGATCGGTGGCAATCGCCAGCGCCAGCGTGCCGGAGAAAATCAGCCCGCCGTGCATCACGCTCAGGTACAGCGGCACCTCGCCCGCCAGCGCGACGTCGATGTCGCGGCCCATGCGCGCGACGGTTTTTTCGAGTCCGGCACGGTCGTGGAGCAATTCCGCGCCTTTCAGGGCTTCGGTGAGTGCGGGACGAGTCATGCAGATGTGGTTTCCAGTGCGGTCAGGCGCGCGGCAAAGCGCGCGTGTTGGGGATTGTCGTCGAGGCTTTGGCAAGTCGGCGCGACCGTCGCGCGCAGCGCGGCTATGGTCGCAGGATCGTGCGCGCCAACATCGCGGCACGCAGCGAGCGCAGCGGGCACGATCTCGGGCTTGCACGCGAGAACCAGATCGCAGCCGGCGTCGCGATGCGCGTCGATGCGCGCGGCGATGCCGCCGGCGCTTTCCGCCGCTGCCATGCTGATATCGTCGCTGAGGACGACGCCCCCGAAGCCGAGTTCGCCGCGCAGGATATCCCCGATCCAGATGCGCGAATAGCCGGCCGGCAGCGCGTCCACGGCCGGATAGGTCACGTGCCCCATCATGACCGCTTCGGCGCCTGCGGCGATGGCGTCGGCAAAGGGAATGAGGTCCGCATCGCGAATGTCCTGCAAGGAGCGCCGGTCGATGGCCACTTCAAGGTGCGTATCTTCGCGCACCGAACCGTGGCCGGGAAAATGCTTGAGCGTCGCGGCCATGCCGGCCAGGCGCATGTTGCGCACGTATTCCAGGCCGAGCTCAGATACGACTTTCGGATCGGCGTGAAACGCGCGCTCGCCGACGACGACATTGCCGCAAGCCAGATCGAGCACCGGCGCGAAACTCAGGTCGACGTCGATCGCGCGCATTTCGCTGGCCATCAGCCAGGCATGCTCGCCGGCGAGTGCCAGGGCGAGTTGCGGATCGCGCGCATGGATTTCGCCGATCCGCGCGAGCGCCGGCAGGCGCGTGAATCCGTCGCGAAAGCGCTGCACGGGACCGCCTTCCTGGTCCACACAGACCAGCAGCGGGTCTTCGCGAGCCGCGCGGATATCGGCGATCAGGTCCGCAACCTGCTCGCGCGATGCGAAATTGCGCGCAAACAGGATCACACCGCCGACCTGAGGCGAACGAATCCATTCGCGCTCGGCGGTCTGGATCTGCTTGTCCTTGATGCCGATGATCAGCATGGAACGGCTTACTTCCTGTCGAACACGGCGATCGATTCTACATGCGCCGTGTGCGGAAACATGTCCATCGCACCGGCACGGGTCAAGACGAATCCGTGCCGATTGACGAGTGTTCCCGCGTCGCGCGCCAGCGATCCCGGGTGACAGGAGACGTAGACGACCCGGCGCACGGTCTTGCGCGGTAGGTATTCGAGTACGGCTTCGGCGCCGCTGCGCGGCGGATCGAGCAGCACGAGATCGTGATCGGTCTTGGCCCACGGCGCCTCGCGCTGGTCCGCGGCAAGATCCGCGGCGAAGAACTGCGCATTCGCGATGCGGTTGCGTCGCGCGTTGTCACCAGCGCGACGCACGAGGCCCGCCTCGCCTTCCACACCGGTGACTTGCGCGGCGCGGCGCGCCAGCGGCAGTGTGAAATTGCCGAGGCCGCAGAACAGATCCAACACGCGTTCAGTCGGTTGCGGATCGAGCAAGTCCAGCGCGTGATCGATCATCGCGCGGTTCATGCCGGCGTTGACCTGCACGAAATCCAGCGGCTCGAATTCGAGTTCGACGTCGTAATCGGGCACTCGGAAAGTGAGTCGAACATCCTCGGCACACAGCGGCGCGATGCTGTCCAGACCGCCGGGTTGCAGGAAGATCGCCAACGCCCGCGTCTTGCCGAATTCGGCAAGTGCCGCGCGGTCGCGCTCGGACAACGGATGCAGGTGGCGGAACACCAGGGCAGCCGTCTTGTCGCCGATCGCGACCTCGATTTGCGGGATATCGCGCTTGGCATCCAGCGTTTCGATCAGGGCCGCAATATCGGCAATGCGTTCGCCGACGGCGGGCAACAGCACCT
>DATIVQ010000240.1:0-4130 GCA_035465735.1 Rudaea sp. | reverse complement strand
CCCGGCAGGCCGCAGTTGGCCATTGAGAACAGCACCCAGAACGCGGCGAACCACGGCATGGTGTTCACCACGCCGCCGTAGTCGCGGATCATGCGCGTGTGCATGCGCTCGTAAAGCACGCCCACGCACGAGAACATCGCGCCTGACACGAAACCGTGCGAGATCATCTGCACCATCGAGCCTTGCACGCCGAGGTAGGCAGCCTGTGTGTTGCCGGATACGCGCAGCAGCGCGAAGGCGATGAACAGGCCCAAGGTGACGAAACCCATGTGCGCGACCGAGGAATACGCGATGAGCTTTTTCATGTCTTCCTGTACGAGGGCGACATAGCCGATGTAGATGATTGCGACGATCGACGGCACGATGATCACCCAGGCGAACGCCTGGCTGGCATCCGGCACGATCGGCAGCGAGAAACGGATGAACCCATAGCCGCCGACCTTCAGCATGATCGCGGCCAGGATCACCGAACCGCCGGTCGGCGCCTCGACGTGCGCATCCGGCAACCAGGTATGCACCGGCCACATCGGTACCTTGATCGCGAAACCGGCGAGGAAGGCGAAGAACAGCCATGCCTGTTGGGTGGAGTTCAGCCGCAGCGCGGCGAAATCCGCCAATTCCCACGAATGCGCATGCAGGTACAGGTAGATCAGCCCGATCAGCATGAAGATCGAACCGAAGAACGTGTACAGGAAGAATTTCAGCGTCGCGTAGACGCGCCGCGGGCCGCCCCAGATGCCGATGATGACGAACATCGGGATCAGCATGCCCTCGAAGAACACGTAGAACAGCAGCGCATCCATTGCCGCGAACACGCCGACCAGCAGGCCTTCGAGCACGAGGAAGGCGGCCATGTACTGGCTCACCTTTTCGTGGACGGCGTCCCAGGCGCCGAGGATCACCAGGATCGTCGTGAACGTGGTGAGCAGGATCAGGGCGACGGCGATGCCGTCCGCGCCAAGGTGGTAGTTGGCATTGATCGCGGCAATCCAGACGTGTTGTTCCTGGAATTGCAGCGTGCCGGCGGCCGCATCGTAACCGGTGAGCAGCGGAATGCTGACCACGAACACGACGATGGCGACGGCCAGTGCCAGCCAGCGCGCACGAGCGGCGTTGGCGCCGCCGGCAAAGGCAACGAGCGCGCCACCGGCGATGGGCAGCCAGACCAGCAGCGAAAGCAGGATGGAATCGGAAGTCATGGTCGTCCCTGCTCAGACTCTCACCACCCACCACAACCCGCCGAGCAACACGACGAGGCCGAGGATCATGGCGAACGCGTAGGTATACAAGTATCCGGATTGCACCCAGCGCACCGCCGCGGCGATGCGGCCAACGCCGGCCGATGTGCCATCGATAAGGATGTTGTCCATCACGCCGACGTCGCCGCCCTTCCACAGGCTGCGGCCGAGCGCCATGCCGCCGCGCGCGAACACGGCCTGATACAGCTCGTCGAACCAGTATTTGTGATCGAGCAGGTTCCACAGCGGATGCAGCGTCTTCTTGGCGCGATCCGCGAGCGCGGGATTGAACAGGTACACATAGGTTGCGACCGCGAAACCGGCGAAGGCCAGCCAGAAAGGAGCGCCGGCGAAACCTTCCAGCGTGAACGCAAACGGACCGACGAAAGCTTCGCCGTGCTGCGCGGCAGAACGGATCGACTCGCCGAAATAATCGCCATGCAGGATGGAACCCACCGTCATCCAGCCAATCGCCAGCGATGGGATCGCGAGCAGGATCAGCGGCACCGTCACCACCCAGGGCGACTCGTGCGGCGCATGCGCGAGATGTCCCGGTTCATGGTGTCCGTGATCATCGTGGCCGTGATGCTTGCCGTGCTCGACGACGAAGCGTTCCTTGCCGTGGAAGGTCAGGTACAGCAGGCGGAAGCTGTATAGCGACGTGACGAAAACGCCGAGAAGAACGCACCAGTAAGCGTAATAGTTGTACCAGTGTCCTGAATGAATCGTCTCTTTCACGGCCTCGATGATCGCGTCCTTGGAAAAAAACCCGGCGAATCCCGGCATGCCAATGAGCGCCAGCGTGCCGATCCACATGGTAATCCAGGTGATCGGCATGTAGCGGCGCAGTCCGCCCATGTAGCGCATGTCCTGCTCGTGGTGCATGGCGATGATCACCGAGCCCGCGCCGAGAAACAGCAGCGCCTTGAAGAACGCATGCGTCATCAGATGGAAAATGCCGGCGCCGAATGCCGAGGCGCCGAGCGCGGCGGTCATGTAGCCAAGCTGCGACAGCGTGGAATACGCGACCACGCGCTTGATGTCGTTCTGCACGATGCCGATCAAGCCGGTGAAGAACGCCGTGGTTGCACCGATCACCAACACGGTCGACAGCGCCGTATCCGAGAGCACGAACAGCGGCGACATGCGCGCGACCATGAAGATGCCGGCGGTGACCATGGTCGCGGCGTGGATCAGCGCCGAGATCGGCGTCGGGCCTTCCATCGAATCCGGCAGCCACACATGCAGCGGCACCTGCGCGGATTTGCCCATCGCGCCGACAAACAGGCACAGGCAAATCACGGTTGCGGCCGACCACGGCGTGGCGCCGAGGATGTCGAGCGACTTGCCGTTGAGCGAATCAGCGTGTGCGAACACCGTGGCGTAATCGAGGGTATGGAAGAAATACAAAACGCCGGCGATACCGAGGATGAAGCCGAAATCGCCGACGCGATTTACGATGAAAGCCTTCAGGTTCGCGAAAATGGCGGTCGGCTTCTTGAACCAGAAACCGATCAGCAGGTACGACACCAGGCCTACCAGTTCCCAGCCGACGAACAACTGGAAAAAGTTGTTCGCCATCACCAGCATCAGCATCGAAAACGTGAACAGCGCGATGTAGCTGAAGAAGCGCTGGTAGCCGTCGTCGTCGGCCATGTAGCCGATGGTGTAGACATGCACGCACAGCGAAACGAAGGTGACCACCACCATCATCAGCGCGGTCAGGCGGTCGACCAGGAAACCGACGTGCGTGGAAAAATCGCCAACCTGGAACCAGGTGTAGACGTTCGCATTGAACGTCGGCGCGCCGCTCCAGACGAGTTGGTAGAGGACGTAAAACGACAGTGCGCAACTCAAGGCCACGCCAGCGATGGTCACGCTGTGCGCGCCGACGCGGCCGATCTGGTTGCGCAGCAGGCCGGCGACGATCGCGCCGGCGAGCGGGGCGAAGGCGATGATGAGCAGGATGGTGGGATTCAGCGTCATGCCATCAGCCCCTGAGGTCGTCGATTTCGCCGACGTTGATCGTCGCGCGATTGCGGAACAGCACGACCAGGATCGCCAGGCCGATCGCGGACTCGGCTGCCGCCACGGTCAGGATGAAAAACACGAACACCTGCCCGGCGGGGTCGCCGAGGTAGCGCGAGAACGCGACGAAGTTCATGTTCACCGCGAGCAGCATCAGTTCGATCGCCATCAACAGCACGATCAGGTTCTTGCGATTGATGAAGACGCCGGCGACGGCGATGCAGAACAGCACCGCGCCAAGCACGATGAAGTGCGCGAGCGTGATTTGACCTGCATCGATCACGGCGAATTCTCCGGTTTCGGTGCGCTCGGCATCTTGACGATGCGCACGCGTTCGCTGGCTTTGACCGCGACCTGCTGCGACGGATTCTGGAAGCGCACGCCGCTGCGCTTGCGCAACGTCAGCATCACCGCAGCGATCACCGCCACGGTCAGGATTACGGCGGCGATCTCGAACGGCAGCAGGAAGCGCGTGAACAGCGCCTCGCCCAGCCAGGCGGTATTCGAATGCCCCGCCGGATCGGCCGGCGGCGCAATCTCCATCGCCTTGACGCCGATCAGCGCGAGCATCTCGGCGAGCATCACGGCGGCCACCAGCACGCCGACCGGCAAATAGCCGATGAAGCCCTCGCGCAGCGGCTCGACCTTGATGTCGAGCATCATCACCACGAACAGGAACAGCACCATCACCGCGCCGACGTAGACCAGCACCAGGGCAATGGCGAGGAATTCCGCCTGCATCAGCAGCCACAGCGCGGACGTGGTGAAGAAGCACAGCACCAGCAGCAGGGCCGCGTGCACGGAATTCTTCACCGCGATCACGCCCAGCGCGGCGAGCACAAGGATGGCGGCGAAGACGTAGAA
>DATIVQ010000239.1:0-5893 GCA_035465735.1 Rudaea sp. | reverse complement strand
CGTCGCGCCGGCCTTGCCGATCGCGAACGTGGCCACGGGAATCCCGGCCGGCATCTGCACGATCGAGAGCAGCGAATCCATGCCGTTGAGCGCCTGCGACTGCACCGGTACGCCGAGCACCGGAACGCGGGTTTTCGCCGCGAGCATGCCGGGCAGGTGCGCGGCGCCGCCAGCGCCGGCGATGATCGCGCGCAGGCCGCGCACGTGTGCCTGGCTGGCGTAGTCGAACAGCAGGTCTGGGGTACGGTGCGCAGACACGACGCGCACCTCGTGGGCGATGCCCAGGCGTTCGAGCGTGTCCGCGGCATGTTGCAGCGTTTCCCAGTCCGAACGCGAACCCATCACCACGCCGATGCGCGCTTGCGTATTCATGGCCTGTGCCCCGTAAAACGGCTATTCTAAGGACTAACCGCGCCTTGCGATACGTTCAGGAAGGTTCGACGAGGTACCGAATGGACAAACGCCTGCTCGACATCCTGTGCTGTCCGACAACGAAACAGCCGCTGCGTCTGATGACCCGCGCCGAGCTCGATGCACTCAACCGCGCCATAGCCGGTGGCGGCGCGCGCACCGGCGCCGCCGCACCGGTGACTGCGGCGGTCGTTGCGGGACTGATCACGGGCGATGGCAGGCGCGTCTACCGGATTGAAGATGACATCCCGGTGTTGCTCGCGGACGAGGCAATCGCGGCAGAGCAACTGGAAGGCTTCCCCGCGCGTTGAGCGCGCTCGTCGGCACGACGCTGCGCCCGGCGGAAACATCTGCATAATGTGAACTGTGACACACTTTTGCGAATGATCGGATTTATCCTTGCAACCATTGAACACAGGGGCGGCGCATTGTGGCGACCGGAAATTTCCGCGCGATGAATACGTCCGGCGACGACGGCAAGATCGTCGACCTGCAGCAGCGGCAGAGCCAGCAGTCGTTCGGCAACGACCGCCTTGGCGAATTGTTGCGTGCGGTGCGCGGGACGGCGCTCAAGCGCCTGCAAGCGCTGGTCTCGGCGCTGTTCGAGAACATCGATGACGCCCTGTTCGATCTCGCGGAAAAGGCCGAGAGCAACGCGGTGCAGACCGTGTATTTCGAGGGCATGCGCAAGGTGCGCCTGCAGCGGCAGACCATCGAACAAACCTTCCAGGAACAGTTCAGCCGCCTGATCGGCGATTTCGCGGCCGGCAAGCTGCGACCGGCGAAGGCGGAAAGCGCAGTCCACGCCCAGAGCGGCGGCGCCCTGTCCCTTGTCGACGACACCGAGCTGGAGGAGTCCCTCGCCATCACCAGTGCGATCGCGAAGGCCGAGAACCGGCTGGCGCCGCCGTTGAACGCGCTCAACCAGCGCTTGTCCGTGCTACGCGGCGGTTCTTCGGTCGAGGATGCGACCAATCCGGTCGCGCCGGCGCACCTGGGCCAGGCATTCCGCGTGGCGATGCGTCCGCTCGAACTGTCGGTCAATTCACGGCTGATCATCTTCAAGCTGTTCGACCGCTATGTGCTGGCCAATCTCGGCGACGTTTACGACGAGATCAATGCCCAGCTCATCCAGGCCGGCGTGTTGCCGCAAATCCGCTACGCGCTGCCGCCCGGCTCGAAATACGCGCCGGGGCAGGCTCCGGCGCCGGCGGCGGATGGAACCGCCGGTCAGGCTGCAGTTGCCGCGGAGCCAATGGGCGACGTCGCCGCCCAGTTGCAGGTGGAACTGTACAACACGGTGCGCTCGCTGCTCGCCACCCGTCGCGCTGCGCTCGCCGCAGACCCGAACTACGTGGCCAGCCCGGCCGGCGCGCCGAACATGTCGATCACCGAACTACTTTCGGTGTTGACGTTGCTGCAGACCTCCGCGCCGGCCGCGCCCGCCGTGGGTGGGCCCGAGGCGGCGCGCTTGGTCCACCAGGTCAAGCGCGAACTGCTCGACCAGGCCGGACGCTTCCATGGCAATGCGGTAGGCGTGGCCGGTGCCGACGAGGAAACGATCGACCTCGTTGGCATGCTGTTCGAGTACATCCTGCAGGACCGCAATCTGCCGGCACAGATGCAGGCCCAGCTCGGGCGCCTGCAGATTCCGTTCCTCAAGGCCGCGATCCTCGACAAGCACTTGTTCGCGCAAAAGTCGCATCCGGCGCGACAACTGCTTGACAGCATGGCGCATGCCTGCCTGGGCTGGTCGGAGGAGTCCGACAAGGACGGTCGCCTGCACGAGAAGGTCAAGCAGGTCGTGGAGTCCCTGCTCAAGGATTTCGACGACGACCTCGATATTTTCGAGAAGGCGCGCCTCGATTTCGAGGCGTTCCTGGATACCAACCGCAAGCGCGCTGACCTCGCCGAACAGCGCGCGGCCGAGGCCACGCGCGGTCGCGAGAAACTGCATGCGGCGCGGCGTACCTCGGCCCGCGAGGTCCTGCAGCGCGTCGAAGGCCGCGAAATGCCGGAGATCGTACGCACCGTGCTGACGCGGCCGTGGGCGAATTACCTCGTGCTCACCCTGCTGCGCCAGGGCGAGGATTCGAACGAGTGGCGCCAGGCCCTGCGCTTTGCCGACGAATTCGTCTGGAGCGCCCAGCCCAAGCCCACCGACGCCGAGCGCCTGCGCCTGCGCGGCATGCTGCCGTTGCTGGAAAAGGCCCTGCGCCACGGCTTGGCCACGGTTGCCTACCACGAGAATGACGTCAAGCAGCTGATGCAGGAGCTGAACCAGCTCTACACCGGGCTGCTTGGCGGCGCACCGTCCGTGCCCGGGCTGGAAATCGTCAGTCGCGCCGCGGCCGCAGCCGCCGCGATCGACAGTCCGGTCGAGGAGGAAATCGTCCTGCGTGCCGAAGCCGCCGCCGCACCGCCGGACCCGCTGGACGACGACGAGTGCGTGCGCCAAGCCAAGTCGCTGAAGGTCGGGGCGTGGATCGAGCTGACCGGCGCGGATGGCGCCAAGGAACGCGCCAAGCTGTCGTGGATCAGTCCGATCAGCTCCAAGTACCTGTTCGTCAACCGCAAGGGCCTGAAGGTCGCGGACAAGACGGTACAGGTGCTGGCCGCCGAAATCCGCCGCGGCGAAGCGGTGGTTCTCGAGGAAGTGCCGCTGTTCGATCGTGCCCTCGACGCCATCGTCGAGCGCCTGAAGGCCGCGCAAGCCAAGACCGACGCACCCACGGCGTGAGCACCGACGTCGCGTCGCCGGCGCCGCCCGGTGCGGTCGTCGTTTCAACCGATGTGCGCCGCGCGCTGGCCGAGGATTTCGGTAGCGGCGACGTCACCGCCGATCTGTTGCCGCCGCAGTCTCAAGCGCACGCGCGCGTGATCGCGCGCGAGGCCGCGGTCATATGCGGGCGCCCCTGGTTCGATGCCTGTTTCCGCGAACTCGACCCGCGGGTCGAAATCGATTGGCAGGCCGCGGAAGGCGCGCGCATCGAAGCGGATGGCGTCGTCTGCGAATTGCGCGGCAACGCGCGGGCGCTGGTCGGCGCCGAACGCTGCGCATTGAATTTCCTACAGACGCTGTCGGGCACGGCGACCATTGCCGCGCAATACGTCGATGCCGTACGCGGCACGCGCGCGACGATCCTCGACACGCGCAAGACCGTACCCGGATTGCGCCTCGCGCAGAAATACGCGGTGCGTTGCGGTGGCGCGGCGAATCACCGCATCGGCCTGTTCGACGCCATCCTGATCAAGGAAAACCACATCGCCGCCGCAGGATCGCTGACGGCGGCCGTCTGCGCGGCGCGCGCGGGGCATCCGGCTTTGTTGCTGGAAGTGGAAGTCGAAAACTTCGATGAATTGGACCAGGCATTGGCCGTCGGTGTCGACCGCATCATGCTCGACGAGTTTTCGCTGGACGACATCCGTCGCGCTGTCGCGCATGTCGCCGGACGGGTGAAGCTGGAGGTTTCCGGCAGTGTGGGCCTGGATCGCGTTCGCGCACTTGCGGAAACGGGCGTCGACTACATCTCTGTCGGCGCCCTGACCAAGCACGTGCGGGCGATCGATTATTCCATGCGCATTGCGCGGTCGATTTGACGAGTCAAGGTCTGTAATGGACGCCTGATCCGGAACAACAGCCCTCGACCCCAGTGCACGTGTACGACCAGCCGGTTTTGGGCATCCCGGATTTCAGTCATCCAAAGCGATTTTTCTTGATCAGCGATGTGGCTACCTTTCGTCCACCCGCGAGCCATCCGCGAGACTATTCGAGGGATAGACGACGACGATCTCGTTCTCGCGCAGGCCGGAAGCCACGACCGCGGTCTGCGCGCTGCGCGCGTCGATGCCCAGCGCGCGCTTGTGCACGCGCCCGCCGGACACGACGAACGTCATCCATTGCGCGCCTTCCCGGAACAAGGCGCTGACCGGAATCGTCAAGGCGCCCGGGCGTTCGTCCACGACGATGCGCACGCCGACCCGGAAGCCATCGCCGACATTGCGCCAGCGCGCGTCGGTCGGCATCGGGTCGATAAGCACATTGACGCGTTGCTCCTCGACACCCAGGGCCGAGACCTTCGTGAACGCGGACGGCTCGATGCGACGGACGCGTCCTTCCGCCACGCCATCGCCGCCCCAATGCTCGAGCAACACGCGGTTGCCCGGCGCGATCGACACGGCATCGGCACTGAGCACGTCGACGACGATTTCCAGGTCCGCCGGATCGCCGATCTCGAGCAAGGGCGTGCCGGTCGCAACCGCGCGCTCGCTCTGCTGGAGCACGCGCAGCACCGCGCCGGCCACGGGCGTATGCACCGGCCAGGGTTTGGCCACGCCGCCCTTCGCGGTCGTGAACGCCTGCGACAGCGCCGCGCGCGCCGCATCGAGCGCATGCGCGGCGGCGTGCCGTTCCTCACGGGCGGCGTCGAACTGCCGCTCCCTTTCGCGCAGCGTCAGCGTCGCCGCATCCCGCGCGGATTGCGAGACGAAACCCTTCTGCGCCAGGTTGTCGACCCGCGCCGCGTCGGCGCGGGCCAGGTCGAGCGCCGCCTCGGCACGCCCGATGTTCGCGATCGTACCCAGTTCCTGTGCTTCGGCGGCTTCGAGGCGGGCGGTCAGCTCGCGCTCGGTGCGGGCATCGAGCAAGGCCGGGATCGAAGGCACGATGGCGGCCACCACGGCGCCGCTTTCGACGCGATCGCCCTCCTTCAGCTCGATCCGCTCGAGCACGCCGGCGAGCGGCGCGGAAATCACGTAGCGGTTGCGCACCCGCGTTTCGCCATCCTCGTCGACCGTGCGCAGGAATGTAGTCCGCGTCGCACGCGCCGTCTCCACTTCGATGGGTCGGGGGAGAAACGCCCAGAACAGCAGCCCGCCCAGAACAACCAACGCCACCACGGCCCACAACGCCCGCTTTGTCGTCATCGTCATTCCCTCGTCTTGAGCACGCCGACCAGATCCAGCCGATCGATGCGGCGGCGCACGATCAGTGCACTGGCGAATCCGGCGGCAATGATCGCGAGCGCAGCGTAGGCATACGTGCCCGCTGAAATGATCACCGGAATCTGGATCAGGTCCGAATGCGTCAACTGTACGACGACCCAGGCGAGCGCGTAACCGAGGACGCATCCGGTGGGTATGGCGAGCGCGGTCTCGATGGCCAGTTCGTGGAGCAGCAGGGCGGACACCTCGGTGCGCGTGAACCCGAGCACGCGCAGGCTCGCCAGCTCCCAGGAGCGCTCGGCCAGGGCGATGCGCGCGTTGTTGTAGACCACGCCGATGGCGATGATGAGCGCGAACGCGGTCAAGATGCCCGTGAACACGAGCACATTGCGCGCCGTGGTGGTGCGGAAATTCTCGAGCATCGCGCGCTTGCTGGCCGCCGTCGCAACGGCAGGCAAGCCCTTGAGCGCGGAGAAGAAGGCCGCCGTGTCCGGGCGATCGAGCGTGACCGAAGCGACATTCGCCGCGTCGCCTTCGC
>DATIVQ010000238.1:0-4339 GCA_035465735.1 Rudaea sp. | reverse complement strand
GCACGATCCAGGGCCTGCTTGCGATCCTGATGGATGCGGACAAACTGCTCGCGGTGATCCGCGAAGAGCTCACGCAGATCAAGGCGCAGTACGGCGATGCGCGCCGCACCGTGATCCAGGCCAGCCAGGAAGACCTCGACGTACTGGATTTGATCGCGCCCGAGGACGTGGTCGTCACCTTGTCGCACGCAGGCTATGCCAAGCGCCAGCCGGTGACGATCTACCGTGCGCAAAAGCGCGGTGGCAAGGGCCGTTCCGCGACGAACATGAAGGAAGAGGATTTCGTCGAGCGCCTGTGGATCGCGAACACGCACGACACCCTGCTTGCCTTCACCAGTGCCGGTCGCGTGCTGTGGCTCAAGGTGTACCAGATGCCGGATGCCGGCCCCAACACGCGTGGCAAGCCCATCGTCAACCTGCTGCCGCTGGAAGAAGGCGAGGCAGTGCAGGCGATCCTGCCGGTGCGCGAGTTCCCGGACAACCGCTATGTGTTCTTCGCGACGCGCAAAGGCACAGTCAAGAAAACGCCGCTGTCGGATTATTCGCGTCCGCGTTCGAGCGGCATCCGCGCCATCGACATCGACGATGGCGATGGCCTTGTCGATGTGGCCATCACCGACGGCGCGCGCGACATCTTCCTGTTCGCCAGCAACGGCAAGGCCGTACGTTTCGCCGAGGACGAGGTGCGGCCGATGGGACGCACCGCTCACGGCGTGCGTGGCATCCGTCTGACCGACGGGGCGCAAGTCGTATCGATGATCGTCGCCGAAGGCGAGGGCGATGTCCTCACCGCGACCGCGCGCGGCTACGGCAAGCGCACCGAACTTGCCGAATATCCGCGCAAGGGCCGCGGTACGCAGGGGGTGATCGCGATCCAGTGTTCGGACCGCAACGGCGCGCTGGTCGGTGCGGTGCAACTCGACGACGCCCACGAGCTGATGCTGATTTCCAACCAGGGCACGCTGGTGCGCACGCGCGCCGCCGAGGTCGCGCGCGTGGGCCGCAACACCCAGGGCGTCACCCTGATCCGCCTGCCGCAGGACGAAAACCTCGTCGGCGTGGTGCGCGTGGAAGCGCTCAACGGCGAGGACGAGGCCGACGTGGCCACGGATGAGGCGCCGCAGCCGACGGCCTAATGCATTGGCCTCCCGCAGCACGCGGGAGACCTCATCGTCAGCCCAGCGCCGCCAGCATCGCGTCTGCGCTGGACACCTTGAACTCGCCCGGCGCCTCGACGTGCAGTTGCTTGACCACGCCGTCTTCGGCGTAGAGCGCGAAGCGCTTGCCGCGCATGCCCAGGCCGAATGCGGTGCCGTCCATTTCCAGGCCCAGTGACTTGGAGAACGTGCCGTTGCCGTCGGCGAGCATGCGCAGGTTGTCCGGCACCTTCTGGTTCTTCGCCCAGGCGTCCATCACGAACGCGTCGTTGACCGCCAGGCAGGCCACGTCGACGCCCTTGTTCGTGAACTTCGCGAGATTCTCCACATAGCCGGGCAGGTGCTTGGCCGAGCAGGTCGGGGTGAACGCGCCGGGGACGGAAAACAGGACGACTTTCTTGCCCTTGAAGATCTCGTTCGTGTTGATTGCCTGCACGCCGTCCTTCAGGTAGTTGAGCGTGGCGTTGGGGATGCGGTCGCCGACCTGGATCGTCATGGGCTGTCCTTCGATGATTGTGGAGGCCCCATGATAGCGGCGCCATGGCGCCGGCGACACCCTTGAAAGCAGGGGCGGCGCCCACAACTGGTGCGCAGGCGGGCCTGCATGCGCCCGATCCACAACCAAGGAGGCAATCATGGCAATCGTACGTTATGAGCCCTGGGGCCAGTTCGACCGCTTCCAGGAAGAAATGAAACAGGTTTTCGGCCAGTTCTTCGGCGAAAACGGCGATCAGTCCAACGTGGTGACCAGCCAGTGGGCGCCGCGTGTGGACATTCGCGAGGAAGAAAAGCGCTTCGTGATCCTCGCCGACATTCCCGGGGTCGATCCCAAGGACATCGAAGTAAGCATGGACAAGGGTATCCTCTCCATCAAGGGCGAGCGCAACGCCGAGAACAAGGAGCTGGCCGGAACGTTCACGCGCGTGGAGCGTTCGTGGGGTTCTTTTTACCGGCGCTTCGCGCTGCCCGACAGCGCCGACGCCGATGGCATCAGCGCCAGCGGCAAGCACGGCGTGCTGGAAATCTCGATTCCGAAAAAGGCCGAGACCACGCCGCGCAAGATATCGGTCACGCACTGAAATACGGCGTGTGTTGATATCGAACCGCGGTCGGCTATGCTGGACGTGGGCGAGCGGGTTTGTGCGAGATGCGTTGAAGCGCATCTCGCGCCCGCGAGCGACCGCACAGGGACGTGCGGGCTGGACGACCCGCCAGGGAGGGTTCCAGGAACGAGGAAAAGCAAAGTCGGTCGCCTACCATGCAATTCAAGGACTACTACGACATCCTCGGCGTGAAACCCGGTGCCAGCGAGGCGGAGGTCAAATCCGCCTACCGCAAGCTCGCGCGTAAATATCATCCCGATGTGAGCAAGGAAGCCGGCGCCGAGGAGAAGTTCAAGGGCGTGAACGAGGCCTACGAAGCGCTCAAGGATCCGGCCAAGCGCCGCGCCTACGACCAGCTGCGCGCGCAGGGCTACCGGCCCGGCGAGGAGTTCCATCCGCCGCCGAACTTCGGTGACGGCCAGGGGTTCGATTTCTCCGATCTCGGCGAAGGCGGATTTTCGGATTTTTTCGAGTCGCTGTTCGGTCATCAGCAGCGCGGCCGTGGCGGCGCACCCCGGCCGCGGCGCGGCCGCGACATGCAGGCACGCATCGAGATTCCTCTCGCCGCGGCTTATCACGGCGGCCGCGAGCGCATCACCCTGCACGACGGTGGCGGCGAACGCACGCTGGAAGTGAAGATTCCGGCCGGTATCCTGCCGGGGCAGCAGATTCGTCTGAGTGGTCAGGGATCGCCCGGCGCGCAAGGCGCTCCGGCGGGAGACTTGATGCTCGAAGTCGCAGTGCGCGAGGATTCGCGATTCCGCCTGGAAGGCCGCGACGTGCACTACACGTTGGTATTGCCGCCATGGCAGGCCGCGCTCGGCGCGACCGTCACCGTGCCGACCTTGGGCGGCGAGGTGGAACTGAAGATTCCCGCGGGTTCGGACAGCGGCAAGCGCATGCGCCTGCGAGGACGCGGCATGCCCGGCGCGACGCCGGGCGACCAATACGTCACGCTGCAAATCCATGCCCCGCCGGCGCATACCGACGCGCAGCGCAAGCTCTACGAGCAGATGGCGAAAGCGTTCGGCTGAAGCCCTGCCGTCAGGCAGCAGGCAAGAGCTTGTTGATCGTTTCGACCAGTTCGCCCTCGTTCACCGGCTTGGTGACGTAGGCTTTGGCGCCTTGGCGTATGCCCCAGACGCGGTCGGTTTCCTGGTCCTTAGTCGTGACCAGCACGATCGGAATGTGGCTGGTCTTGGGCTCTTTGGATATCGTGCGGGTAGCCTGGAAACCGTTCAGGTTGGGCATGACCACGTCCATGAGGATGAGATCGGGGACTTCGCGTTTGGCCGCTTCAACGCCCGCGGACCCGTCCTCGGCCGTGACCACCTGGTGTCCGAGCTTTTCGACGATGCGTTTCAGGCCGACCAGCTGCGAGGGCGAATCGTCCACGATCAGAATGCGCGCCATGATTGTCCCGTTTCTCCGTTCCGCTCGTGCGGGCCCCGCATTCTAAGGCGCAGCGCGACGATATTTCCAGCGCAATGCGCCAAGGAAAAAAATCTTCTTGTGTTCCAGATTGTTGACGCGCTTTGTTGATCGAAAATCGAGATGGATTCCGGCTCAGAGTTTGACCACGGTGCGTCCGAATGAGCCGCCGGCAAGCATGACATCGAACACGCCGGGCAGATCCACCAACCCGACTTCGCGCGTGGCGATGCGCTCCAGATGTGCCGGTTTCCAGTCCGTGGACAGATGCTCCCAGATCTCGTCGCGGATCCCCCGCGCGGTACCTGCCGAGGCAATGCCGAGCAGGCTCAGGCCGCGGATGATGAAGGGCATCACCGTGGTCTGCAGTTCCGGCGCGGCGGCGAGGCCGCAACTGGCGATGTTGCCGTAGGGCCGGATCACGCGGGTCAGTCCGGAGAGCATGTCGCCGCCGACGTTGTCGATGGCGCCGGCCCAATTTGCGGATTCCAGCGGGCGTTGGCCCCAGTACAAGTCCTTGCGCGAGATGCATTGTTTCGCGCCGAGTGCGATCAGGTCGTCGAAGCGGTCGATCTTGCCGCTGATCGCGTGCGCTTCGAAGCCGGCACGGGTCAGAATGTCGATGGCGAGCGATCCGACGCCGCCGGT
>DATIVQ010000237.1:0-4723 GCA_035465735.1 Rudaea sp. | reverse complement strand
CGTTCACCCATGCTTCGCGGAACGCGGCGCGCGCCTGCTGCACGAGCGGATTTTCGGCGACTGTCGTTCCATCGACGAGCGCGTGCGCGGCCGCGGACTGGCGTGTCGAGGCATCGAGTGCGGCCTGCGCGTCGACCACGGCCTGGCGCGCATGCGCGACTTCTTCCGGCGCGACCGCATGCTCGGCGAGCAGTGGCTCGCGGCGCTTGAGGTCGGCTTGCGCGCGCGCGAGGTTTTCCCGCTGCGCGGCGATAGCGGCATCGTACTGGCCGGCCAGCTGCGTTTGCTGGCGCACTTGGCGCACAGCCTGCGCCAGCGCACTTTGCGCCTTGGCCAGCGCGAGGTCGGAATCGGTAGGATCGAGTTTGACCAGCACCTGGCCCGCATCCACGCGCTGGGTGTCGTCGGCGAGGATTTCGGTCACGGTGCCCGGCACCTGCGACGACACGATGACCTGGTTGCCATTGACGTACGCGTCGTCGGTCACTTCGCGCAACGAGAACACCAACCACCACAGTGCCAGCCAGGCGAGGCCTGCGACGACGAACACGGTAGCGATGACGAGCAGCAGGCGGCGGCGCTTGCCGTTGCCATTTCCATTGCTTGCGGTCGGGGAGTCGCTCATGGCGATGGTGCTCCGGAAGAAGAAGTGGGTGGAGGATTCGCGCCGAACCCGCCGCCAAGTGCACGGGTCAGGGCGATTTCGGCCGTCAGCGCCGCCGCGTCGAGTTGCACGGTGGCGTCGCGTTGGCGATCCAGGGTTTCGCCGGCATCGAGCACCGGGATGGCATCGCTCAGGCCGCGCTTCATGCGCGCACGCGCGCTGGCGAGCAGTTGCGTCCTGGCCGCGACTTGCGCCGCGTTCTGGCGCTGGCGTTCCTGGATCAGTTGCAGCGTCAATGTCTGCATGGCCACATCGTGCGCGGCGTCGGTCACGGCTTGGTGGTAGTCGGCCACCGCGGCGGCGAGCGCGGCCTGCGATACACCAAAGCGTGCGTGCAAGCGTCCGCCCTCGAAGATCGGCAGGTGCAGCGCGGGCCCGGCCGCAAACACGGCGCTTCCGGGCGTGAGCAGCTTGCCCAAGTCGATGGACGACAATCCGGCCATCGCGGAGATGCTCAAGTCCGGATAGAACGCGGCGCGCGCGACATCGACATCCTTCAGCGCCGCTTCCACGCGCCAGCGGCTGGCGGCCACTTCGGCGCGGCGCGCGACGAGGTCGAGCCCCGCGTCGTGCGGGAGTCCGGCGGCGGCCTCCGGCAGAGGCCGCGCTTGCAGATCGCCCAGATCCTTCGGCGCGACGCCGAGCAGGGCAGCCAGCGTGGCATGCTGGATGCGCGCGTCGCCTTCGAGCTTGGCGATTTCCTCGCGCGCGGCGGCGAGTTCCGCGTCGGCCTTGTGCACGTTGTCGTCGGAGTCCAGGCCCTGGCGCGCGCGCGCGGCGACAATGACGCGGCCGCGTTCGTAGCCATCGGCGATTTGGTGCGCCAGCGCCAAGCGTGCCTGGTCGGCTTGCCAGGCGAAATACGTGTTGGCGACGGCGGCGGTGAGCATGGATGCAGCCGCATCGCGCTCGGCCGCCGCGGCGCGAGCGCGGTCGACGGCGGCGGCGATGTCGGCGCCGTGGCTGCCCCAGAAATCGAAATCGTAGTTGAAGGAAACGCCGAGGTCGCCCTGACCGTACCAGTTGAAGCCGAGGAACTGGCTGGGGATCAAGCCATGTTCGCTCAACCGATCGCGCTGCAACTGCGCGCTGCCCGTGACGCTCGCGCCGCCATTCGCATTGGCGACATCCACGTTGCGTGTGGCCTGGTCGAAGCGGGCGCGGGCGACGGCCAGCGTGGGCGAATCGAGCAACGCACGCGCTTCGAGATCGTTCAGTTGCGCGTCGTCGTAGCGGTGCCACCATGACGATTCCGGCCAAGCGGCGTTCGCATTGGACGGCACGCCCGCAAGCGGTGCAGCGCCGGACAGGTCGGGGTGTGACGGGCGCGGTGGGACCGCACAGCCGGCGAGAAGAATGGCTGCCGCCGTCAGCGACAAGATCGAAAGACGATTCATGCGGACTGTTCCTTGGCGTCGAGCGCAGCGGCGAGTTTCTTCAGCAGGCGTTCCAGATCGAGCTTTTCCCTGGCGCTGAGAGCGCGCATGCTCAGATCCAGTTCGGACCACATCCTGGGCAACAGGCGGTTGATCAGGGCCTCGCCCTTGCGCGTGATCTCCAGCGCCACGCGGCGGCGATCCGACGTTCCCGCGCGGCGTCGCAGCAGGCCCTTGCGCGCGAGTTCGTCGCAGATGCGTGTCATGTTGGTGCGGGTCTCGCCGGCGGCTTCGCTCAGCTGCGAGGCGAACACGCCGGCTGCTGCATTGGCATACAGCATCATCAGCGTGCGGAAGCCGACCTCGTTGAGCCCGGCCGGGCGCACCATGCGGTTGAGGTGGTTGCCGAATTGCGCCGACAGGTGCTTGATCAGGCGCAGCAGCACGATGTCGCGCACCGGCGCACCGCGCAGGCGCTCGGCGACGCGGCCGATACTGGATTCGATCGCGGCGAAACTGGGGCAGGCGGGGATGGCGGTCACGACGATAGTTCAGATTTCAACTATCGCAATACTAACAAGTACATTAATTGAACGCAAGGCCTCCTGCGCTGATCGTGCGCGCGTTCAAACCATAGCGGAACTGGTAGCCGCGACGCTGGTGTTGCGCGGCGTGACGATGCCGACAAACCGGGCGCCGCCGTGCGGCTGCACGGCGGCGCCGCCTGCGTTACTGCACGGCCGGCAACAAATCCGTATCGACGTAGCGCACGCGCGGATTCGACCACAGATAAACGTCTGGCTCGAAATTCGTCATCGTGCCGCCGGTGCAGTCAACATCTGCCGATGGCACGAGCGCCAACAGTGCATCGGGCGGTTGCGTGGAAGGATCGGCCGTCGGATCCAGCGCCGGCGGCAGGTTCGAGTTCAGCTCAATCGAATTCGCCAGATGCAATTGACCGCCGCCATTGACGGTTGCTTCGCCCAGGCACAGTGCGCCGCTCGAAGGCAGGGGCTCCGGCTGGTAGGTCAGCGTCCACTGGCTGCCGACCGGAAGCGCATGCGCGTTGAGCACGTAATCGAACGTCGAGCCAAACCAGAAGTACATCATTGTCGCTGATTCATTCGAAGGCACGCTGTTTCCAGTCGCCGTGTCGATCAGGCCGAAATTCGTGTGCGCGACTTGCGAGGCTCCGGATTGTCCCGCGGGACCCTGCACGTCGATGGCTGTATTGCTGTCGTCGGCGCACACGCCCTGCGGCGGGTGCGCGGTCACGTCGTGATGGCCATTGCCGGGCGGGGTTGCGGGCGGACCGTGTTGGCCGCCGTTGCCCGGATGGCCGCCGCCGGGGCCGTCATCCCCGCCGCCTTCCCTGGCCAATGTGGGAAGGCTGACGGCGAACAAGGCCGCAGCGACGATCGATGCGAATAATCGCGGATACGCGCGCATGGGAATCTCCTTTGATCGTGCGGCCCTTCGGATTCCCTGCAATCGGGCAGATTACGCGCAAGCCCGAAAATTCCCGTTATCACGCGCACAGTTCCGCATACATGAAACGTGACGCCCGTCACGTTGCCGCGGCGGAGCAGGCCCTCACCAAGCGCAGACAATCGATATGCCGGTTGTACAGTGGCGTTGGCGCGATGCGGATGGTGTCGGGTTCGCGCCAGTCGCCGATGATGCCGTGCTCGCTAAGGTAGTCGAACAGTGCGCGGCCGGATTCGCGTCCATCCTTGACGCGCAGCGAGAGCTGGCAGCCGCGACGTTCGGGCTCGCGCGGGGTGACGATGTCGATGACGTTGGCCAGATGCTCGCGGATCAGCGTCTCCAGGTAGCCCGTCAGGGCGATGGATTTCTCGCGCAGGCGCGCGAGTCCTGCGCGATGGAATATTTCCAGCGACACGCGCAGCGGCGCGAGTGCGAGGATCGGCGGATTCGACAATTGCCAGCCGTCCGCGCCGGGCGTGGGCACGAAGTCCGGCCCCATCCTGAAGCGCGTGGCCTGGTCGTGGCCCCACCAGCCGGCGAAGCGCGGGCGGTCAGTACGCGCGTGCCGTTCGTGCACGAAGCAGCCGGCCACGGCGCCGGGACCGGAGTTGAGGTACTTGTAGCTGCACCACACCGCGAAATCGCAGCCGCTGTCGTGCAGGTTGACCGGCACGTTGCCGACCGAGTGGGCGAGATCAAAACCGACAACGCAACCACGGGCGCGGGCGCGCGCGGTGATGCGCTTGAGATCGAACACCTGTCCCGTGCGATATTGCACGCCCGGCAGCAGCACCAGCGCGATGCGATCGCCGTGTTCGTCGAGCGCGCGCTCGATGGCCGCGTCGGAAATCGTTCCGTTCGGCTCATCGCTTTCCAGCTCGATGAGCGATGACGCAGGATCGAGACCGTGGAAGCGGATTTGCGATGCGACCGCGTAACGATCCGAAGGAAACGGATTTTTCTCAATCAGGACCGCGTTGCGCTCGGCGGTCGGCCGGAAGAAACTCACCATCATCAGGTGCAGATTGACGGTGAGCGAATTCATCGCCACGACTTCGGCGGGTTGCGCACCGACGAGTTCGGCCAGGTGCTCGCGCACCTCGCTGTGGTAGGGCATCCACGGATGCTTGCCACGGAAATGCGCTTCGACACCGAGATCGCGCCAGTCGTCGAGTTCGTCGATCAGCGCCTGCCG
>DATIVQ010000236.1:0-1569 GCA_035465735.1 Rudaea sp. | reverse complement strand
CACTCGGGGAATGGGCCCGGAGAACATTGGGCATGACAGGATCGTTGCGACAAACCTTCGAGGAATTCCGGCGCCGGCGCGTGTTCCGCGTGGTGGCGGTGTACGTGGTTGCGGCCTGGATACTGATCCAGTTCGGCAGTGCCGTGTTCGAGCCGCTCGGTTTGCCATCGTGGTCGATGCGTTTGTTGCTGGCGATGCTCGCGATCGGTTTCGTGCTGACTTGCGTGCTGGCATGGGTGTACGACATCGGCCCGCGCGGCATCGAGCGCACCGCGCCGCTGCCCGCGATCGCCGCGGCAAACCACGAGCCTGTGCCCAAGGCGACCGATGCATCGGTGGCAGTGTTGCCATTCGCCGATCTGAGCGAGGCGAAGGACCAGGATTATTTTTGCGACGGGCTGGCGGAGGAAATCCTCAATGCGCTCGCGTCGGTTAGCGGCTTGCGCGTCGCGTCGCGGACCTCGTCGTTCCGCTATCGTGGCAGTGCGGAGGACGTGCGCGAGATCGGCAAGGCGCTGCGCGTGGGCGCGATCATGGAAGGCAGCGTGCGCAAGTCCGGCGATCGCGTGCGCATCACCGCGCAGTTGATCGATGCCGGGAGTGGCTATCACTTGTGGACGGAGAGTTTCGATCGCCAGTTGCGCGACATCTTCGCGATCCAGGAAGAAATCGCGCGCAGCGTGGCGAATGTTTTCCGAATTTCGATCAAGGGCCAGACGCTGGACATCTGCCGCTGCCCGCCAACCGACATGCGCGCCTACGAGTTTTACCTGCGTGGGCGGCAGATTGCGTCGGTCAAGGGCAGCGACGAGTGGACCAAGGCGCCGGAAATGTTCCGCCGCGCGATCGCCCTCGATCCCGGGTACGCGCAAGCCCATGCGGGCTTGGCCGACCTGTTGGCGCAATTGCTGATCTGGCGGATCTTGAAACCGGAAGACGTGCTCGAGGAGGCGATCAATGCCGCCAAACGCGCGCTGGAACTTGCCCCGGATATGGCCGAGGCGCATGTCGCGCGGGCCAACACACTGTCGCTGGCGGGCGACGACGCGGGCGCGGTCGCGGCATTCGAGCGGGCGATCGAGCTCAATCCCGGCCTTTACGAGGCGCACTACTATTTCGGGCGCCACGATTTCGCGCAGGGCAACTACGCGCGCGCGATCGCGCAATTCGAGGCGGCGCATCGCGCACGGCCCGACGAATTCCAGGCACTCGTGCTGGCCACCAACGCCGCCGACTCGGTAGGCGACACCGCGCATGGCGACGCGCTGGCCCGTATGGCACTGCCGATTGCATTGGCCGAAATCGCGGCCGATCCCGAGAATGGCCGCGCCTTGTATCTTGCCGCCGGCTTGCAGGTGCGCCTCGGCGATGTCGAAGGCGGGCGCCAGAATCTCGAGGCCGCGCTGCGCCTGCAGCCGGACGACTTCGGTACCTTGTACAACGCCGCGTGTACATTCACGCACATGGGCGACAACGATCGCGCCCTCGATGTGCTCGCGCGTGCGCTGGCGAGCGGCGGCGGATTCCGCGAATGGATCGAAAAGGATTCCGACCTCGACGCGCTGCGCA
>DATIVQ010000235.1:0-9922 GCA_035465735.1 Rudaea sp. | reverse complement strand
GCTCAGTTCCATTTTCATCGCTTCCATGACCAGCAGTTCCTGGCCTTGCTCGACCTTGTCGCCGTGTTTCACCTTGACCACGACGACGCGCCCGGGCATCGGCGCGGCGATGCGGTCACCGGACTTTTGCGAGCTCGGCGTGAACGCGAACGCACGCGCCCGCTTGAAGCGCATGCGTTGCGTTCCGTCGTGTACGAGAACACGGTTGTCGTCGGCATCGATCCGGAAGCGCCGTGCAACATCATCGAACTGGGCATTGAGGAATCCATCGCGCAAGATTGCGTTGGCGACTTGGCAACTCATGCCGCCATGCTCCAGCCCGTAGTTCCCGCCGACGCCGTATGCGGCGATTTCGATGCGCTTGCCACCCTGTTCCAGGGCGACGATGCGCTTGCCGCGATGGCCGAGCCGCCAGGCGCCCGCGTCATGCCATGGCGAATGCGGGTCGCCGCCAGCACACGCCAGATCCCGCGCCCGATCTTCATCGTCGAGCAGCGCGGCGGTCGCCGCGGCAAATAGCGTTGCGGCATCGGCATCGGCGTCCTGCGGCAGGAATTCTGACAATTGCCGGTCCAGATACCCGGTGTCGATGCGGCCTTCGACCACGGCAGGATGGCGCACGAGGCGTTCGAGGAAGGCGATGTTCGATTTCGGTCCGATGACCTCGCATTGCGCCAGCGCCTCGCGCATGCGCGTGAGCGCGTCCGCGCGCGTGCGATCCCACGCGATCAGCTTGGCGATCATCGGATCGTAGAAGATCGTCACCGCGTCGCCTTCGACCACGCCGCTGTCGACGCGCACATGGGCATCTTGTGCCGGCAGGCGCAGGCGCTGGAGTTTCCCGGAGCCGGGCAGGAATCCGGCCTGCGGATCCTCCGCGTACAGGCGCAATTCGATCGCGTGGCCGTCCTGCGGCACGGATTTGTTGCGGATTAGCGAGCCGGGCAGCGCTTCGCCGGCAGCCACGCGCAGCTGCAATTCGACCAGGTCCAGGTGCAGCGTCATCTCGGTCACCGGATGCTCGACCTGCAGGCGCGTGTTGATCTCCATGAAGAAGAATTCGCCGGACGGCGCGACGATGAACTCGACCGTGCCGGCATTCGTGTAGCCGAGCGCACGGCCGGCAGCGACGGCGGCCTCGCCCATCTTCGCGCGCAGCTCTGGCGTGAGGAATGGCGATGGCGTTTCCTCCAGCACCTTCTGGTAGCGGCGCTGCGCCGAGCACTCGCGTTCGTTCAGATGCACGATGTTGCCTTGTGCGTCGCCAAAGATCTGGAATTCGATATGGCGCGGGGTCCCGATGTAGCGCTCGATCAGCACGCGCTCGCGGCCGAAGGCGCTCTTCGCCTCGCGCTGGCAGGATTCGAGGTTTGCCGGAAATTCCGCCGCACTGCGCACGATGCGCATGCCCTTGCCGCCGCCGCCGTGCGCGGCCTTGATCATCAGCGGATAGCCGATGCGTTGTGCCTCCTGCGCGAGCAGCGCGGGATCCTGGTTTTCACCGGTGTAACCCGGCACCACCGGCACGCCGTGCGCGGCCATGAGCTCCTTGGCACCTGCCTTGGAACCCATCTTGCGCATGGATTCGGCACGCGGACCGATGAACACGGTGCCGGCTCTTTCGCATGCTTCGGCGAATTCGGCGTTTTCGGACAGGAACCCATAACCGGGATGGATCGCCTGCGCGCCGGATTTCTTCGCCGCTTCGATGATGGCGTCGCCGCGCAGGTAACTGTCCTGCGGACGCGGGCCGCCGATCGGATAGGCGATGTCGGCCTGGCGCACGTGTTGCGAGGTCGCGTCGACGTCAGAAAAGACTGCGACGGTCTGGATACCCAGGCGGCGGCAGGTGCGGATGATGCGGCAGGCAATTTCGCCGCGGTTGGCGATGAGGATGCGCGTGAACATGGCTCGTCAGTTCTCCCTGGCCCAGATCGGCGAGCGTTTGTCGAGGAATGCGGTCAAGCCTTCCTGCCCCTCCGGCGACACGCGCAGGCGCGCGATGAGTGCGGCGTTTTTCATGTCGGTCTGGCCGCTGTTGCGCTCCAGCGCACCGCCGAGTTCCAACACCAGGTGCTTGGCCTCGCGCTGAGCGAGCGGCCCGCCCTTGGCCAGCCAGTGCAGGACGCGTTCGACCTGTTCGTCGAGCTCGTCGGATGCGACAACGTCGTGCACGAGACCGATGCGCTGCGCATACGCCGCATCGAAAATTTCGCCGCTGACGAACAGGCGCCGCGCTTGGCGCGCGCCGATCGCAGCGGTGACATACGGCGAGATCACGGCAGGGACGAGCCCGAGTTTGACTTCGGTGAGCCCGAATTTGGCGCTGCCGGCGGCAATGGCGATGTCGCAGCAGGCGACGAGGCCAACACCGCCGCCGTAGGCGGAGCCGTTGACGCGCGCGAGCGTCGGCTTGGCCAGGGTGTTGAGCGTGCGCATCAGGGCGGCGAGGCGTTCGGAATCAGCGCGATTCTCGGCTTCGTTCGCGCGCGCCATGCCGCGCATCCAGTTCAAATCCGCGCCGGCGGAAAACGTGCTGCCAATGCCGGTGAGCACCATGCAACGCACCGCCGGGTCGCGGTCGAGTTTGCCGAGCGTTTCGGTCAGTTCCGCGACAAGTACATTGTCGAAGGCGTTGTGCACCTGCGGGCGGTTCAGCGCCACGCGCGCCACGGCGCGTTCGATGGCGATGTCGAGCGATGCGGTCATGATGGAACTCGTCGGTCTGAACCGCGATGATAGCGGTTTGACCATGCCGGCTACACTGCGGGCATGGATCGAAGGGTTCGCATTGTTCTGGGCAGATGTCCGGCTTCGCCGCCGACGAATGTCCTGGTTAATGGGAGTGAGTTTCCGTCTGCGCTGAATCGGGTCGATGGGAGCTTGCATTCGTAAATGCGAACCATTATCATTTACATCAGTACTGACCGAATGGTGTCCCATGCTGAATCGGATTTGCCTTTGCCTGCTGCTTGCCGTCTCCGCGTCGACGTGGGCGGCCGAGTTGCCCGAATTCAACCTCACCATCAAGGATCGGAAATTCGAGCCGGCGCAATTGACCGTGCCTTCCAACACCAAGTTCAAGCTGCATGTGACCAACACCGACGCCACGCCGTCGGAATTCGAAAGCAACGAATTCAACCGTGAGAAAATTGTCCTTCCGAACAGCACCGTGACCGTGTTCATCGGTCCGCTGGACAAGGGCAGTTACAAGTTCTTCGACGATTTCCACCAGGACACCGGCAAGGGTGTCCTGGTCGTGGAGTAAAACCGTGTTCGGCGTCGCGCTGCTCGTGTTCCGCGAGGTCCTGGAGGCCGCACTGATCGTTACCATCGTCGCGGCGGCCACGCGCGGTGTCGGCGGACGCGCGCGCTTCATCGGCGGCGGCATCGGCCTGGGCATCGTCGGTGCGATCGTCGTGGCGCTGTGCGCCGACGTCATTGAACAAGCCGTCGGTGGTTCCGGTCAGGAACTGTTCAACGCCTGCGTGCTGCTTGCCGCCGTGCTTATGATCGGCTGGCACGTGATCTGGATGTCCAGTCACGGCCGCGAATTGGCGCACCACATGAATTCGGTCGGCCATGCGGTGAAGGCCGGATCGAGTTCGCTGGCGATGCTGCTCGCGGTCGTGGCCCTGGCGGTGCTGCGCGAAGGTTCCGAGGTCGTGTTGTTCCTGTACGGCATGGCGGCGGGCGGTGCGGGCAAGGCGGACATGCTGCTGGGCCTGCCATTGGGAATCGCTGGCGGTACAGCCGTGGGTTTTGCGCTGTACTTCGGCTTGTTGCGTATCCCGCTGCGGCATTTCTTCACCGCCACGAACTGGATGCTGGTGCTGCTCGCCGCGGGCCTGGCATCCAGTGCGGCGCGCTTCCTGATCCAGGCCAACTGGTTGCCGGCCCTGGACAATCAGGTCTGGAACACATCGGCCCTGCTCGACAACGGCTCCGTCGTCGGGCAGGCGCTGCACATCCTGGTTGGTTACGACGCACGTCCGGCCGGAATGCAAATCGCGTTCTGGCTGGGGACGGTCGCTTTGCTCGTGTTCGGCATGCGTTGGCCCGCCCGGAGACACGTCCCGGCGCGCACCCCAGCCGCGGCCGAGCAAGCGGCAACCTGAGATCTACCGGGTGTTTCGCTTCCGGTGCCTGCGCCCCGGCGGGATCACTGCACCCGAAATTAGCCAATTCCAAGGAGATTTCCATGTCCGCAAGCCTGTTCTCGCCGATGCCTGCACGCCTCGCCGCACTGTGCGCGCTCGGCGCGCTCGCCATGTTGCCGATGGTTGCGAAGGCCGGGCCGGCAGAAACGATCTATTCGCCGATCGTGGATTACCGAGAGTGGGAATTTGAACTCAAGGGCGGCTGGCAGGATTGGGGCGATGCCGACACTGGCGAGCGTGCGTCGAAGCTTGCCGTCGGTTACGGCGTGGCGCCGCGCTGGGGCGTGGAATTCGAGGCCGAGTATTCGCAAGTCCCCGGGCAAGCAGCCCACGTCGAGGAATACGAGTTCGAAAATATCTTCCAGTTGACCGAGCATGGCGAGCACTGGCTCGATGCCGGCATCTTCGCCGAGCTTTCGCACAATCGTCTGGAGAACGTGAATGCCCTGAGCATCGGGCCGATGCTGCAAAAGGAAACCGCGCACACGCAAACCAACCTCAACGTGTATTTCGCGCGCCGGTTGAGCGCGCTGCCGCACGCGGACGGCGACGACGAGGTGGGCTCGCGCAACGAAATCGAGTATCAGGCACAGTGGAAGTACAACCTCGATCCGCGCTTCCAGCCCGGCGTGCAGGCGTTCGGCGCGCTCGGCGATCCGGCGCATCTGCATTCCGACGAATTGAAAGTCGGGCCGGCGTTTTTCGGTGTGGCCCGTCTCGGCGACGCGAAGAAGATCCGTTACGATGCGGCGATCATGGGCGGCCTGACGCGCGGTACGCCGGACACCACGATCCGCTTCCAGCTCGAGTACGAATTCTACTGAGCTACATGCGGAAAACGCCGTAGCGTCCGGCCTCGATCGGCGCGTTCAGCGAGGCGGAGATCGCGAGGCCCAGTACGCGGCGGGTGTCGGCGGGATCGATGATGCCGTCGTCCCACAGCCGTGCGCTCGCGTAGTAGGGATGGCCCTGGCGCTCGTATTGCGCGCGGATCGGCGCCTTGAACGCTTCTTCATCATCCTTCGACCACGATTTGCCGGAAGATTCGATGCCATCGCGCTTGACCGTGGCGAGAACGGATGCGGCCTGTTCGCCGCCCATCACGCTGATGCGCGCGTTCGGCCACATCCACAGGAAGCGTGCGCCGTAAGCACGCCCGCACATCGCGTAATTGCCGGCGCCGAAACTGCCGCCGATCACGACGGTGAACTTAGGCACATGCGAACACGCGACCGCGGTGACCATCTTGGCGCCGTCCTTGGCGATGCCGGCTTGCTCGTATTTCTTGCCGACCATGAAGCCTGTGATGTTCTGCAGGAACACCAGTGGCACGTTGCGCTGGTTGCACAGTTCGATGAAGTGCGCGCCCTTGAGCGCGCTCTCCGAAAACAGGATGCCGTTGTTGGCGACGATGCCGACCGGGTAGCCGTGGATGTGCGCGAATCCGCAAACCAGGGTCTTGCCATAGCGCGCCTTGAACTCGTGGAACTCGGAAGCATCGACGATGCGCGCGATCACCTCGCGGATGTCGAACGGCCGGCGCGTGTCCTCGGGGATCACGCCATAGAGTTCCTCGCCGGGATATTTCGGTGCGGCCGGTTCGGCCAGCGCCAGCGGCATGTCTTTCTTGCGGTTGAGCGAGGCCACAATGTCGCGCGCGATGCTGAGCGCATGCGCGTCGTTTTCGGCGAAATGGTCGGCTACACCCGAGATGGACGTGTGCACTTCCGCGCCACCAAGGGTTTCGGCATCCACGACTTCGCCAGTCGCGGCCTTCACCAGTGGCGGGCCGCCAAGGAAGATCGTGCCCTGTTCGCGCACGATGATGGTCTCGTCGCTCATCGCCGGCACGTAGGCTCCGCCGGCGGTGCAACTTCCCATCACCACCGCGATCTGCGGGACGCCGAGCGCTGACAGGCGCGCCTGGTTGTAGAAGATGCGGCCGAAATGTTCCTTGTCCGGAAACACTTCGTCCTGCAGCGGCAGAAAGGCGCCGCCGGAATCGACCAGGTAGACACAGGGAAGGCGGTTTTCCAGCGCCACTTCCTGGGCGCGCAGGTGCTTCTTCACCGTGATCGGAAAATACGTGCCGCCCTTCACTGTGGCGTCATTGGCCACCACGACCACTTCGGTACCGTTGACGCGGCCGATGCCCGTGATGAGGCCGGCGGCGGGCGCGGCATCGTCGTACATGCCGTGTGCGGCCAGCGGCGAGAGTTCGAGGAAGGGCGAACCGGGATCAAGCAGGGCGCGAATGCGTTCGCGTGGCAGCAACTTGCCGCGCGCGCTGTGCTTTTCGCGGGCCTTGTCGCCGCCGCCAAGCGCGCTGCGCGCCAATTGTTGCTTCAGATCGTCGACTGCGGCACGCAGGCTCGTGGCATTGGCGGCGAATTCAGGCGCGCGGGTGTCGATCTGCGATTCGATGATGGGCATGGGCGCTCGGCACGATCAGGATATGCACACAGCATAACGGTTTCGTCGGGTCGGCCCAAAAACAAACCGGCTGCACTGGGCAGCCGGTTTGCGACTTGCGAAAGAAACAGCGCGCGATCAATGACCGCCGTTGTCGTCCTTCTTCGGTTCCGCGGCGGCGGGGGCAGCGCCCTGCGCAGCGGCCTTGACGTCTTCGGCGCCTTTCTTGGCGGTCGCGGCCGTATCCTGCGCGCCGGCAGCGGCGGCTTGACCGGACGCGGCGGCGCCTTGTGCCGAAGCGGCGGCGCCGCTCATGTCGCCGGCCTTGGCCTGTTCGGCAGCCTGGCTGGCCTGGGCAGCGGTTTGCTGCGCGGCGGCGGCGGTCGCCTGCGCCTTCTGCGCGGTGGCAGCGGCGGCTTCCTTCGCCTTGGCGGCGGCGTCCTGGGCGGCCTGTTGTGCGTTGTCGCCGCAGGCGCCGAGGGTCAGGGCCAGTGCGGCAGCGATGAATGCGTGCTTGAGTTGCATGGGTGTCTCCCTATCGGAATTTTCGGTTGGAGGGGAATGAACGGAAATGACGCGTCCGCCCACCGATTAAGTCGGTTTTCGGGCGCGTTGAGCTTACACCAATTCCACGGCCAATGCGGTGGCTTCGCCGCCGCCGATGCACAGGGACGCCACCCCGCGCTTGCCGCCGCGCGCCTTCAGCGCGTTGAGCAGCGTAACGACGAGGCGCGCGCCGGAGCAGCCGATCGGATGGCCGAGCGCACAGGCGCCGCCGTTGACGTTGAGCCGGGCGTGGTCGATGCCGAGGTCCTTCATCGGCGCCATCGCGACGACGGCAAAAGCCTCGTTGACCTCGAACAGGTCCACGTCGGCGACTTTCCAGCCGGCCTTCTTCAGCACCCGCTCGATCGCGCCGACCGGCGCGGTGGTGAACCATTCCGGTTCTTGCGATTGGGTGGCGTGCGCGACGATGCGCGCGAGCGTCCTCACGCCGAGCTTCTTCGCGGTTTCTTCGTCGAGCAGTACGGTTGCGGCGGCGCCGTCGGAGATGCTCGACGAACTTGCGGCAGTGACTGTGCCGTCCTTGCGGAAGGCGGGTCTCAGCGTTGGAATTTTTGCGACATCGGATTTGCCCGGCTGTTCGTCGGTGGCGAATTCCACATCGCCCTTCTTGCCGGCGACTTTCACCGGCACGATCTCGGCGGCGAACGCGCCGGACGCGATCGCGGCCTGCGCGCGCTTGACCGACTCGATCGCGTAGGCGTCCTGGGCTTCGCGGGTGAAACCGTACTTGTCGGCGCATTTTTCCGCGAACACGCCCATCGACTGGCCATCGTAGGGGTTGGTCAGGCCGTCCCAGGCCATGTGGTCGACGAGCTTGCCATCGCCGTAGCGGATGCCGGTACGCGCGGCGACCATGTGCGGCGCGTTGGTCATCGACTCCATGCCGCCGGCAATCACGATCGTCGCGGAGCCCGCCTTGATCAGGTCGTTGCCGAGCATGATCGCCTTCATGCCCGAACCGCAGACCTTGTTGATCGTGGTGCACCCCGTCGATTTCGGCAGACCGGCGGCGAGTGCGGCCTGGCGCGCTGGCGCCTGGCCGAGATTGGCCGGCAACACGCAGCCCATGATCACTTCGGAGACTTCCGCCGGTGCGATTCCGGACTGATCCAGCGCGGCCTTGATCGCGGTCGCGCCGAGCGTGGTGGAGGGCACCCCGGTGAACTGGCCGAGCATGGAACCGATGGCGGTGCGCTTGGCGCCGGCAATGACGACGGATGAGGACATGATGGCTCCGCAGGAATCGGTGAATGGATCGGCGATTATAGGTCCATGTCGGGATCAACCGAAGTTTTCGTCCAGCTGGCGGTGGATTTCCGCTTCGATCAGGGGTTTCAGCGCACCGAGCAGGAATCCCAGTTCCGCGTATACGTGGACTTCGGTCTTGCTTATGCGGATGCTGCCGCTGACGCCGCCGCGTGAAAAGGTGAGCGTGTCCTCGCGCCATTCGCTGGTGATCGCGAATTTCCTGCCGATCGCGCCCGCGGTTTTTTCCACGGCCGTCCTGGCGGCTTTCAGGGTTTTGCCGTGCTTGCGGCGGATATCGATTTTCGACATGAGTTCTGCGTTTCGGTGAGTGCGGTCGGGCGCCGCACTTTTGTTATGATGCCGCAAATCCTGCGGGCGGGGGAAAGCGTGCGCGTACTGCTGATTCTCGTGCTGCTGCCGGGCCTGCTGTTGCCGGGTCTGTTGAGCGCGGCTAGCATTCAGGGCCGCCTATCGCTCACGGCCGAGGGCAAGCCGCTGCGCAGCGAAGAGGCGCAGGACGCGATCGTCTATTTCCGCCCGAGGGTGCCCGAGCACGCCCCACCGGCCCACGAAACGTACACGATGAGCACGCTGCGCAAGCAATTCAAGCCGCGCACGCTGGCCATTACCGTCGGCAGCAAGGTGCGCTTCCCGAACGACGATCCCATCCTGCACAACGCGTTCTCGCTGTCGAAAGACAACGCGTTCGATGTGGGTCTGTACGGGGAGGGCGTAGGCAAGACAGTGACGTTTTCGCATGTCGGTTATGTGCGCGTGTACTGTAATGTGCATCATTCCATGGTCGGCAACATCCTCGTGCTGGACACGCCATATTTCGCGCATCCGGATGCCAGCGGCGCATTCCGCCTCGACGGTGTGCCGGCGGTGGAGGGCGATCTGGTGATCTGGCACGAACGCGCGACGGCATGGCACGAGGTGATGACGCCGGGCGCCGACAAGCCGCTGGACGTGCATCTGGAATTGACGCAGCGGCGTATCCCGGCGCACATGAACAAATTCGGCAAACCTTATGGCCGCGATCCAAACGGCGGATACTGAGCAGCCGGCGGGCAAGGGCTTTTCGCTGCCACTGGCGATCAAGTTCTTTCTCGGCTCGGCACTACTGATCGCGCTGGCCGTCGGTGCGGCGGTCATCGTCACCTACGTCAAGGGTGATTCGATTGCGCGCGCGGCAGTGCACGACGTCCTGACCACGAGCGGCGCCGTACAGAAGGAATTCGAGCAGAGCCGCCTGCAGGAACTGCAGTTGAAGGTGCAGTTGATTGCTGCCGACCCGAGCACGGCGCGTTACGTTTCGCAGGCAGCGGGCGCCACCGACAGTCTGCCGGGCTTGTCGGAGAACAGCGAAGTCGACACCAAGTCGATCCCGGACCTGCTGCGCGAACGCCAGGGCCAGTACAGTTTCGACCTGGGCATCGTCCTCGATGCCAAGGGCGGCGTGCTCGGACGCAGCGACCAGACCGAGGCGTATCAGGAATCCCTTGCCCAGGATCCCCTCGTCAAACCGGCGATAA
>DATIVQ010000234.1:0-3830 GCA_035465735.1 Rudaea sp. | reverse complement strand
CGTCGGGGCGAACAGCGCGACCGGCTGGTAACCCCACGAGCCGCCGAACGGGAATTCGCCGATCGGCATCAGTTCGATGTGCGTGAAACCCATCTCGCGCACATGGGCAACGAGCGTGTCGGCGAGCTCGCGATAACCGAGGACGCCGCCATCGTGTCCGCGCCGCCACGAGCCCAGATGCACTTCGTAGATGCTGAGCGGCGCCTCGAGGCTGCGCTGCGCCGCGCGCCGCGCCATCCAGGCGGCGTCGTTCCAGCGGTAGTCGGGCTGCGCCCAGACGCGGGCCGCCGTGCGCGGCGGCGTTTCCATCCATTGCGCAAAGGGATCGGACTTCAGGCGCGTCCCGCCATCGGCGCCGGTGATCTCGAATTTGTACAGGTCGCCGTGCGCGACGCCGGCGACGAACAGCTCCCACGCGCCGCATTCCGCGCGATAGTGCATGGCGTGGCGGCGCCCGTCCCAGTCGTTGAACGTGCCGACCACGCTCACGCGCTCGGCGTTCGGTGCCCACACGGCGAAGGCTACGCCCGCGATTCCCGCGCAGGTGCTCGCGTGCGCGCCGAGGCGTTCGTAGGCATGCCAGTGGCTGCCTTCGGCGAGCAGATGGCAATCCAGGTCGCCGAGCACCGGTGCGACGACCGGGTCAGTTCTTGATGAGGCGGTGTTCATTGCCGAGGCGCACCGCAGGGCGGCGCTGGATGTAGGCCTCCGCCGCGTAGCGTCGCATCATGCGGTGGGAGTTGAAGTAGCTGGCGATCTTGCTGATCGATTGCTTCATCATCCAGATCCAGCGCGCGCGGTCGTCGTAGTAAAGCGGAAGAATCGCGTGCTCGAGTTTGTCGTACAGGTGATTGCTCGCCTGCGTTACGTCGTGCTCCTCGCCAATACCCCAGCCGGTCGCGCCGTCGATACAGGCCTCGACCCACCAGCCGTCGAGCACGCTCACGTTCAACACGCCGTTGACGGCCGCTTTCATGCCACTGGTGCCCGAGGCTTCCAGCGGCGGCGACGGCGTGTTCAGCCAGATGTCTGCTCCGGCGACCAGGCGCCGGGCGATGTCCAGGTCGTAATTCGGCATGAATACCACTCTCATTTCCGGCGCGAGAGCCGCGCCGAGTTCGTGCAGGCGCCGGATCAGTTCCTTGCCTTCATGGTCGTGCGGATGCGCCTTGCCTGCCAGTACGACGTCGAAGGGCTGGCGCGCGTGGATGGCGCGCAAACGCTCGATATCGTGGAACAGCAGGTCGGGACGCTTGTAGGCCGTCATGCGCCGGGCGAATCCGAGCACCGGATGTTGCGCATGCAGCCGTACGCCGGTGCGCTGCGCGACCATGTCGAGCAGCTCCGCCTTGGCCCGCGTGTGCGCGTTCCACACCGCGTCGTCCGGCAACTGGTCGAAGCGTACGAGCACTTCCGGGTCGTAGCCCCAGTCGTGGGAGAAACGATTGAACAGGTCCGCGATGGCCGGATGCGCCCAGTAGGGAACATGCACGCCATTGGTGATGGCGCGGATGTCGTAGCCCGGGAACATCGCCGTGGTCGTGCGCGCGTGGCGGATCGCAACGCCGTTGACGTAGCCGCACAGGTTGAGCGCGAGCAAGGTCATGTTGAGTTCCCCGCTGCCGGCGAGCAGGCGGACATGGTCGAGCTCGATGTAACCGCACAGCAGGTGATCGAACAGAGCGTACGAGAAGCGGTCGTGCCCGGCTTCCACCGGCGTGTGCGTGGTGAAGATGCATGCGCTGCGCACGCGCGCGACGTCGTACTTGAGTTCGCCGGCGCCCACCGTGTCCACGGGCCGTGGATAGCGGCGCAACAGGTCGAGCGCGAGCAGGGCGGCGTGGCCCTCGTTGAGGTGATAGGTGGCAATCTGGAAGCCGAGCGCCTGCAGGATGCGCAGTCCGGCGATGCCCAGCACGATCTCCTGCTTGAGGCGATACACGTCGTCGCCGCCATAAAGCACGTCGGTGATGTGCTGGTCGTCCGCGGCGTTTTCCGGCAGGTTGGTGTCAAGCAGCAGTACCGGAACCGGGTTGCCGAGCGCACTCTCGAGCTTGTACAGCCACGGCCGCACCCACACTTCGCGGCCCTCGATGATCACCGCGACCTTGGCGCGCAACGGCACCGCGTACAGCTTCGGCAGCCAGGGGTCCGCGGATTCGACCTGGTTCCCGAACGCATCGATTTCCTGGTGCAGGTAGCCCTGGCGACAGAGCAGGGTGACGAAGACGATCGGTAATTCCAGGTCGGCGCTGGCGCGGGCGGTGTCGCCGGCGAGAACGCCAAGGCCGCCGCTGTAGGTGTGCATCTCTGCGCGCAGCGCGATTTCCATCGAAAAATACGCGATGCGCGAATGGCCGAGGAAGGGGCCGATCGTCGGCACGACGGGGAGCGTGTTGCTCAGCGGATCAGAAGACATCGGCGGCCAACCCTTCGACGTGAAGCCGTGCGCGGATGATCGGCGTGCCGCGCCCCGCTTCTGTTGATCCAAATCAATATGAGGCGCGAGGCGGCGACGCAGGATGATTTCGACTCGACACACTAAAGGGCGTAGCCATGCTGTCGATGATGGGCAGCACCGACAAGGGATTCGACGATGGCCGCGACGGCCGCGCCGCGTTGCGCGTGCTGTTGGTGGCGTCGGAAATCTATCCCCTGGCGAAAACCGGTGGGCTGGCCGACGTGTGCGGCGCCTTGCCCAAGGCGCTGCGCGGGCTGGGCGTGGATGTGCGCCTGCTGATGCCGGCTTATCCGTCGGCGATCGCGAGTGTCGCCGGGCTGCGTCGCGTCGGCGAGCCGGCGGGTGTCGGCGCATCGGCGCGCTTGCTCGCCGGCACGTTGCCCGGTTCGGACTTGCCAATCTGGCTGCTCGACTGTCCGCATCTGTACCAGCGCCCGGGCACGCCCTACCAGGACGTGGACGGCAGCGAATGGCCGGACAACGCGCTGCGCTATGGAACTTTGTGCCGTGCCGCCGTCGAGATCGCCTGCGGGCGCGCCGCGCCATGGCGCGCCGATGTCGTGCATTGCAACGACTGGCACACTGGCCTGATTCCGCTGCTGCTGCGCGCCGAGGGCGCTACGCGCCCGCGCAGCGTCTTCACGGTCCACAACGCCGCCTTCCAGGGCAATGTGGCGCTTTCCGCCGCGCAGATGCTGGGTCTCGACACGACGGGCCCGGTTCTGGCCGGCATCGAGTATTACGGGCAGATGTCGTTCCTCAAGAGCGGCATCGTGTTCGCCGACAAGATCACGACGGTCAGCCCGACGTACGCGCGCGAACTGCGCACGCCCGAATACGGCTGCGGCATGCACGGCGTCTTCGAGAGCCGCGCCGCGGATCTGCTGGGCATCCTGAACGGCATCGACACCGAGGTCTGGAATCCGGCGATTGACGAGCATCTGGCGCGGCGTTATTCGGCCGGCGACCGCAACGGCAAGCGCGAATGCAAGAGCGCGTTGCAAGCGGCGCTCGGACTTCGCATCGATGCAGCCGCGCCGCTGGCGATTTCCGCCAGTCGCCTGACGACGCAGAAGATGGCCGATGTCTTGCTGCGCGAACTGCCGGCACTGATGCAGCGCCATCCCCGCATGCAGTTCGCCCTGCTCGGTTGCGGTGATCGCGAACTCGAACGCGGCTTCGAGGAGTTCGCGCGCGCGCACACGGGCCGGGCGGCGGTCGAGATCGGTTATCGCGAGGCCGCCGCACACCGCCTGCACGCGGGCGCCGACATGCTGCTGCACGGCGCGCGCTTCGAACCGTGCGGGCTGACGCAGCTCTACGCCATGCAATACGGGACGGTTCCGGTCGTGCGCCGTGTCGGTGGCTT
>DATIVQ010000233.1:0-8921 GCA_035465735.1 Rudaea sp. | reverse complement strand
CCAGGCCAGCGCGGCCGCATCGTCGCCTTGGCGCTTGGCAACCTGGTAGAGCACCTCGTAGGCGTCGGCAACAGATTTGGCCTTGTCTTGCTTGTTTGCCAAATCAATGGCGCTTTGCGCGAAATCGTGCGCATGGGCGAGGTCGCCCGTGCGCAAATAGGCTTGTGCCAGGGTTGCGCGAAAATCCGAGGTAAGCGCAGCCGAATGCGACGCGAGCACTTCCGCGTCGTGCGCTTTCAATGCCTTCAAGGCTTCGGCGGCGCGGTCTTCATTGAGCAGCGCGCGGGCCTGGTCGAGGACGATGGTGTTCTTGTCGTTGATGGCGCCGACACGCTGGCAAGCATCGATGGCGGGTTGAATCCGGAGATCATCAGCGCGGAGTTTGCCGGACTTGTACAGGATGTCCATGCGATCGCTTTCCACGCGGCATTGCGATGCCTCGCTTTGGTCGAAGGCAGCGGCTTGATCGAGATAGACCAACGCCAGGTCGTATTGGCCTGCCTCCCCGTACAGGTAGTCCGCAGTGAGCAGAGCGTAAAAGTGCGTCTTGTGGTCGGTGATCTGCGGCAGCGACTCGAGCAGTTCGCTGATTGCGGTATAGGCATCCTCGAAACGCGAAGCGTTGACCTGGTCGAAAATCAGGCTGATGCGCGCGCGGGCGCGCAGTGTGGGATCTTGTGCATGCGCCAGCAGATTTCGATATGCAGTCAACGCCTGCGGATATTCGCCGAGATAGCCCAGCTCCCAGGCATGCAGATAGCCGAGCCAATCGCGCTGCGGCGCGGTCATTTCGACCGCCTGCGCGTCCAGCTGCTTCAGCAGATTCCGGAATTCGTCGTTTTCGTCGAGCTTGATGGTGTCCGCGCGTTGCAGAAGCTGATCGACGTTGTCTTTCGCAAAACCGCCGAGCGTGCCGCACAGTGCCAGCACGCCCACCAGAACGCGCCCGGCCAGAATGGCCGGGCGCGTTGCAGGAAATAAGCGCACGAAGTTGGCCACTGCGGCCGATAAATTATTTCTTGCGCTTGGCAGGTGCCTTTTTGGCGGGCTTTTTTGCCGGCGCCTTTTTGGCGGGCTTCTTCTTCGGCGGCTTGATCGCGGTGTTCTTGCAATACATCGTCTCGCGCGCGCCGATCAGGTCGCCCAGCACTGCGCTTTGCGACTGCAACAAGGCGTTGCGCTGCTCCGGAATGATTTCCTCGTCGCGCATGGCTTGCAGCAAAACTTCGCGGCTGGCATGCCGCATGGCGGCGTCGCGTCCGGCTTGTTCCAGAAATCCAATGATGTTCGACATGGTGGCTCCCCTTGCTGGTTGATATGGATGATTGCGCCGTTCCGGCCGCCGCGGAATCCTGACACATCGGCGGAAGTTTTTGCCAGCGTGTGGCGAAAATTCTCTATCAAAGCCCAAGCTGTCGCATAGCCGGGCCATGCTCAGATTCGCGCGCCGGTACTGTACCCAAACCGCGTCGATGAGCGGTTGGGAAAATGCGTCGTCGATCAGGGCAGCGAGCGCCTCGCGCGCATAGCCGTGCCCGCGCACGGCCAGCAACAGCATGAGCCCGGCCTCTGCGCCGCATTTGTCCCATACCGCGGGGCGAATTGAGCACATGCCGACGCCGCGGCGGGATTTGCGCTCGGCGATCACAAAGAACCGCAGGTTGCCGGGCTTGCGCGTGGCTGCGATCGTCGCGCCCAGGCTGGCGGCGGCGCGCGCACGCGACATCGGTTTGCCGACATGGCGCATGGTGCCCGGGTCGCAATACAGGGCACGAAACAGGACAAGATCGCTCAGCGTCAGCGCGCGCAGGCGCAGGCGCGGCGTGAGAATCACGCCTTCGCCCGATCGAGCCAGGCCAGACGTCGAAGCGTTTTTACGTCCGCATCGAGCTTGCGTGCGGGCGGAATCACGAGCGTATCCGCCGCGTCGATGTTCGTGTTGGCGAGTTTGCCCAGCGCGATGCGCCGTATGTTCGGCGCGTGGATCGGCAGCGTTGCCGCGCGGTAGAGAACGACCTTGTGCGAGAGCGGATAATCCTTGGCCAGCCGTTCGAGCAGGATCTGGCGGTAGGGATTAATGCCCGGAGTACTGGCGAGACCCTTGTCGCCGACCGCGCCGATCTGCCACAGCACCAGGTAAGCGCTCGGGTCGAGGCGGCGCTTGTAGTAGAGCAACTGGCTGGCTTCGTAGTGCTGGCAGCCGAACGCGCCGGGATCGATGCCGAGGTCGGCGTACAGGCAATCCTCGGCCGAGATGCCCGGTTCCATGTGCGCGAAGTAGCCTTCCTTGCGGGCGATGCGGATGGACTCGTGCGGCGCCCAGGCGAACACGCCGGGATGGCCGTAGAACGCGACGCAGACGTTCTTGCCTGCGCGCACTTCGGTGAGGATGGCGCCCACCATTTCGCGGTACGTTTTTGCGCGCGGTTTGTTCTCGCTATAGAACGGCTGCAGGCTGCGCACGTCCGGATTGAGCGTCTCGATCCACTTCTCGACGATGCCATCCGACACGGCGAGGAACACCACGTCGGCCTGCTCGATGTGGCTGCGCGCCAGCGGCGTGAGATGCGAGCCGAGAGTGATGCCGATGCCGACGCAGGCGAGAGAGCCTTTGCGGGCACGAGAGGGTTTGCGCTTCATGCGAAATTTCCTCGTTCAGTACGCCGCACCGCCCAGTTCGCGATAGCGCACGAACACCTGCCGTGCCTCGTCGCGGCGGATGTCGCGGTGCACGGCGATGCCGCGCTTTTGCAGTTCGCCGATCCAGTCGACAGGCAGCGGACCTTCGTCGAAGTCAGACAGTTCCTCGACGTCCTCGCTGCGCGCGCCGATCAGCAGTTCGTCGACGCCGGCCCAGACCGTGGCGCCATAGCACTGGCAGCACGGCTGCGCGCTGGCCGCGAGCACGAAGCGCGATCCGTCCTCGTTCAAGCGATAACGCTGCAGGCGCTGCTGCGCGAGCATGAACGCCATCATCTCGGCATGAGCGGCCGAGCAATTCTGAGGAATCACGCGGTTGACGCCGACGGCGACGAGGCGGCCCTCGCCGGTGAACACGGCCGCGCCGAACGGCCCGCCGCCGCGGTTCTCGACGTTGCCGAGAGCCAGCCTGATCGCTAGTTCGACCTTGGCGTCGTCATCCGTGTACAGGCGCGACTCGTCGAGCTTGTCGCGCAGCCACAAGGGCAGGGTCAGGTGCAGTTGCGCGGGAATCATCGCGCGTTCACTTGCCGGCCGCTTTCGCCCAGGTGTCGCGCAGCGTCACGGCGCGGTTGAACACCGGCGTGCCGCGCGCATGGTCGTGGCGGTCGGCGACAAAGAAACCCAAGCGCTCGAATTGGAACGAGGCTTCGGGCGCGGCATCGGCGAGCGAGGCTTCCAGCCAGCCGCGCACGACGCGCTTCGATTCTGGATTCAGGTGATCGCGGTAGGTCTTGCCGCCGGTGTCGTCGTCGGGATTCACGACATTGAACAAACGGTCGTATAAACGCACCTCGGCGGCGACGGCGTGGCTCGCGCTGACCCAATGAATCGTGCCCTTGATCTTGCGCTCGGCGCCGGGCATGCCGTGGCGCGTATCGGGGTCGAGCGTGCAGTGCAACGCGATCACTCTGCCGTCCGCATCCTTCTTCACTTCGGTGCATTTCACAATGCCGACGCCGCGCAAACGCACCTCGCCGCCCGGCACAAGGCGATGGAAGCCCTTCACCGGCGTTTCCATGAAATCCTCGCGCTCGATCCACAGCTCGCGCGAAAACGCGACGCGGCGCGTGCCGAAGGTTTCGTTCTTGGGGTGATTCGGAAAGGTCAGCGTCTCGGCGTGGTCGTCCGGCAGATTTGTTATGACGAGTTTCAACGGATCGAGCACGGCGAAACGGCGCGGCGCGGTGGCATCGAGCACTTCGCGCACGCAGCCTTCGAGCACGGAGAACTCGATCGTCGAATTCTGCTTGGTCACGCCCGCGCGTTCCCAGAAAGTGCGGATCGCCGCTGGCGGAAAACCGCGCCGGCGCAGGCCCGAGATCGTCGGCATGCGCGGGTCGTCCCAGCCGGCGACGAGGCCGTCGCGCACCAGCTCCATGAGCTTGCGCTTGCTCATCACCGTGTGGTCGAGGTTGCCGCGCGCGAACTCGATTTGGCGCGGCGTGCTCACGTTCGTCTTGAACCCGGCATCGACGAGCGGCTGCACGAGTTCGGGATGGCCGGGCAGGTCGATCTGCGCCAGGCACCAGTCGTAGAGCGGGCGGTGATCCTCGAACTCGAGCGTGCACAGCGAATGCGTGATGCCTTCGACCGCGTCCGAGACGCAATGCGCGTAGTCGTACATTGGATAGATGCACCACGCGTCGCCGGTGTTCTGGTGCGGCACCTTGCGGATGCGGTACAGGGCCGGATCGCGCAAGTTGATGTTGCCGCTGGCCATGTCAATCTTCGCACGCAGGGTCTTGGCGCCGTCGGCGAACTCGCCTGCGCGCATGCGCCGGAACAAATCGAGGTTTTCATCGACGCCGCGATCGCGGAACGGCGAGTTGCGGCCCGGTTCCGTCAGCGTGCCGCGGTATTCGCGTACTTCGTCCGCCGAAAGATCGCAGACGAAAGCCTTGCCGTCACGGATGAGCTTCTCGGCACAGCGGTAGAACACCTCGAAGTAATCCGAGGCGTGGCGCAGCTCCGTCCAGTCGAAGCCGAGCCAGCGCACGTCGGCCTTGATCGATTCGACGTACTCGACGTCCTCTTTCGCAGGATTGGTGTCGTCGAAACGCAGGTTGCAGGTGCCGCCGAACTCGCCCGCGATGCCGAAGTTCAGGCAGATCGACTTGGCGTGGCCCAGGTGCAGGTAACCGTTCGGCTCGGGCGGAAAGCGCGTGGCGACGCGGCCGCCGTGCTTGCCGGCGGCGCGCTCGTCGAGGACGATCTGGCGGATGAAATTGTGGCTGGCGGGAACGGCGTCGGTCATGGCGCGTGCAGTCGAATCGGATCGCCAAGTTTAGCAGGCAGGCTTGGTCTGCGGCGCTTGCGCATGGGACAATCGCGGCATGCTGCACGACAAGAAGATCGTGGTCGTCATGCCCGCCTACCGGGCCGAGAAGACCCTGGAGGAGTGCTATCGCGCGATTCCGCGCGACGTCGTGGACGACATCGTGCTGGTCGACGATGCCAGCGACGACGCGACGTTGGCCGTGGCCGGGCGCCTGGGCATCCGCAGCCACCGGCATCCGCGCAACCGCGGCTACGGCGGCAACCAGAAGACATGCTACGCGCTGGCGCTGCAATCCGCTGCCGACATCGTCGTGATGTTGCACCCGGACTACCAGTACGAGCCGCGGCTGATCACGGCGATGGCGGCAATGGTCGCCTCCGGCGTCTACGATGTCGTGCTCGGCTCGCGCATCCTCGGCAACACGGCCATCGCCGGCGGCATGCCGCGCTACAAGTATTTCGCGAACCGGCTGCTGACGGCCGCGCAGAACGTCCTGATCGGCGCGAAGCTGTCGGAGTTCCACACCGGCTACCGCGCGTTCTCGCGCCGGGTTCTGGAGACGCTTCCGCTGGCGGCCAATTCGGACGATTTCGTGTTCGACAACCAGATGCTGGTGCAGGCGCATGCGTTCGGCATGCGCATCGGCGAAATTTCGTGCCCGACCCGCTACTTCCCGGAGGCGAGCCAGATCAGTTTTCCGCGCTCGGTGCGCTACGGACTCGGCGTGCTGCGCACGAGCCTTGCCTACCGATTATGGAAATGGAAATGGCTGCGGCCGGATTTCCTGTCCGCGCGCGCGGACTTGCGTCTCGCTCCCGCCAGCGAGGGCATCCCTTGAGCGATGAGTCGCGCGAGGGCAGAGCGGCCTGGTGGATCGTCTTCGCGCTGGCGCTCGCGGCCGGCATATTCCTGCGCTGCTGGCAGTTGGGCAGCCAGATCCTGCTCGACGACGAATGGCATGCGATCCAGGAATTGCTGCACGCGGGTTACGCGGACATTGCCACGCATTTCGGCACGAACGACTACAGCATTCCGCTGACTCTTTACTATCGCTTCCTGTTCGAACATGGCGGCCTGGGGGAATGGGGCATGCGCTGGCCGATGCTGGCTTGCGGCATCGCCCTGATCGGCATCGCGCCGTGGCTGCTGCGCAAGTACGCGGGCGGCGCCACGCTGGCGTTGTGGAGCGGATTGCTCGCCATATCGCCGCTCATGGTCTACCACAGCCGCACGGCCCGGCCCTACGCGATCACGACGCTGCTGGTCTTCGTCGCCATCGCCGCTTTCTTCGAGTGGTGGCGAAAACGCGAACGGCGCTGGGCGGCCTTGTATGTATTCAGCACGGCTCTCGCCGCCTGGCTGCACCTGATCTCGCTTCCGTTCACGCTGTTGCCGTTTGCGTATTTCGGCATCGCGGCGCTGTGGCGGGGGCGGGCCGGAATCGTCGATTTCACGCAGCTGTTCCTGCTCGGCATCGTTGCCGCGCTCGCACTTGCCCTCGTCCTGCTACCGCCGATGTTCACGGACATGGCGGCGCTGGCGGGGAAATCGGGCCATGGACAGGTTTTCGCAGGTACGATCTATCGCAGCCTTTTGCTGGCGATGGGGATTTCTTCGCCGTGGGCGCTTGCCGTCCTGCTCGTGCTAGCCGTGTATGGCGCGTGGTCGTGGTGGCGGCGGGATGCGGGGCTCACAGGCTTGCTGCTTGCGGTGGTCATTGGCGCCGCGTCGGCGGTCATCGTCGCGCGCCCGGCGTGGGTGCAGCATCCCGGGGTTCTCGCGCGCTACCTGCAGCCGTCGTTGCCATTCGTGTTGCTCTTTGTCGCTGAAGGCGGCGCCTGCGCGTTGCGCCTGCTGCCGCCACTGGCGCGGGCACCCGTTGGCCTGTCTGCCATCGTGGCATTGTTCCTGGCAGGCCCGATTCCCGGCTATGCGTATTTTCCGAATCAGTTCATGGGCGATGCGTATTTCCAGTACGACTACGATCCGCGATTCAATCCGCTTCGTACCGAGCTTGCGGCCGCTCCGATCCCCGATTTCTACCGACGCCTGTCTGCGCTGCCGCCGGCCTCGTTGACCCTGGTCGAAGCGCCGTGGTCGATACGCAGCGACCAGGACCCGCAAGTGCTCTACCAGGCCGTGCATCGCCAGCGCATCCTGATCGGCATGGTCGTTCCGGAATGCGGTGCGCTCACCTACGGCCAATACGCGGAAAACCCGGGCATGCGCCTGCGCAATTTCGTGCATCTTTCCGCATTGCTTCGTGGCGACACGGCAGGCGCGGATTTCTTCGTCTTTCACCGCAAGTCCTGGCCACAGCCGTTGCCCGCGCTGTTCTGGCCCGACACGTCCGCCTGCCTGCCGCGCATCGAATCGAGCCTGGGCGCGCCGGTGTACCGCGATGTCGACATCGAAGTCTTCGCCTTGTCGGCCAAGGCGCATGCGCTTGCGCAGACGTGGCAGTGACGGCTTTACCGAAACCGCGGAAAGCAGTAGCGTGCGTCGTAATGCCGCATCGCGGGTAACTTGCATGCAAATCGTCTACCGGGCCGCAAACATCATCGACGCGAATCTGGTCAAAAACGCGCTTGAGGCCGAGGGCATTCCCGCCTTCGTCGGCGGGCAGTATCTGACCGGCGCGATCGGCGAGTTGCCACCAATGCCGCTGGTCAACGTGATGGTGTCCGCGATCGACTGGCCGCGCGCACGCGCGATCGCGGAAAGCGTCGATTCCGAACTCGCCGAGCGCCGCGCCGAACCCGAATCCGACATCGGCTGGCTGCCGGAGCCTGTCTAGGAATCCACATGTCCACAAATCCCATTCTCGTCATTGGCAGCAAGAACTACTCGTCCTGGTCGCTGCGCCCGTGGCTCGTGCTGCGCGTCTTCGGCGTGGCCTTCGACGAGATCCTGTTGCCGCTGGATACGCCCGAATTCCACGAACGCATCCATCGCTATTCGCCGACCGGGCGCGTGCCGGTGCTGCACGACGGCGTCGTGCGCGTGTGGGATTCGCTGGCCATCGCCGAGTACGCGAACGAACGCTGGCTCGGTGGACGCGGCTGGCCCGCCGACACGGCCGCCCGCGCGCTGGCGCGTTCGATCAGCGCGGAAATGCATTCGGGCTTTGCCGCGCTGCGAACCGAGTTGCCGATGAACTGGCGCAAGCGCGTGAAGAATCATCCGATCAGCAAGGACGCGCAGGCCGACATCGCGCGGGTCAAGGCGATCTGGCGCGAGGCGCGCGAGCGCTTTGGCGCGGGCGGACCGTTCCTGTTCGGCGCGTTCGGCATTGCCGATGCCATGTACGCGCCGGTCGTGCTGCGTTTCGTGAGCTACGACGTCGCTCTCGATCCTGTCGAGCGCGCTTATGCCGACGCAATCCTGGCCTTGCCGGCGCTGCGCGAGTGGCTGGCCGCGACCGTGAACGAGCCGCTGGCGCCGCTGCACGAGCAGGCCAAGTGACGGCGGCGGTTCCGCGCAGCGCCTTGTGGCGCATGACCGCGGGCGCGGCCCTGATCAGCACGACCAGCATCTTCGTGCGCTGGGCGCATGTCGGGCCCACCGAATCGGCGTTCTGGCGCATGTTTTTCGGCGGAGTGATGCTATTTTTCCTGCTCGTCGCGCGCCGGCAGTGGCGCGGGATCGAGTGGCGCGACTGGGCCTGGCTGGTGCTGCCGGCGTTCGCGTTCGGCGCGGACCTTTTCATCTGGCATCGCAGCATCGAATACATCGGGCCGGGTCTCGCCACCCTGGTCGCGAATTTCCAGGTGTTCATCATGGCCCTGGTGGGCGTGCTGTTCTTCCGCGAGCGCCTGGGGCCGCGTTTCGTGTTCGGCTTGATCCTCGCCCTGGTCGGGCTGTGGCTGCTGGTCGGCGTGGACTGGAGTTCGTTCACGCCGAGCTTCCGCCTGGGCGTGTGGCTGGGCCTGTCCACCGG
>DATIVQ010000232.1:0-15816 GCA_035465735.1 Rudaea sp. | reverse complement strand
ACGCCGGCTTCGCGCAGCGCGCGCACCACGCCGATGTGCGCGAAGCCGCGCGCGCCGCCGCCGGACAGGACAAGACCAATGCTGCGTCCGGTCAACAGGCGCGCCACACGCTCGATGTCCGCGTCGCTGCGGACATGATGGTGCGCCACGCCCGGCACGGCATCCAGCCAGCGCCGTGCGGCGCCCGGCGCGATCGCGCCGTCGCGGTGCAGCAGCAGCAGATGGCGCGGGCGATGCAGGGCGCGCTCGGCATCGATGCAGGATTTTTCCGGCCAGACGCTCGCGGCGTCGGTCGCGTTCGCCACCAGCAGCAGGCAATCGGACTGGCGCACGCACAAGTCACGCCATTCGCGGTCGTTGCCGTCGCCCACGTACAACACGTAACGCACGCGCGCCTCAAGCGCGCTGAACCAGGCGCTGGTCTGGCCCTGCGCGGCGTCGGCATCCACCAGCGCGCAGTCTCCATAGCGCAGCAACGCCTCGCGCAGGTTTTGCGCGAAATCGCGCGCCGCGACGCCGGCATCGTGCGCGAGCACCGCGAATGTGCGCGGCGCGGACAGGATCGCACCCTCGCGCCTTGCGACCAGGCGCTTGACCGCCAGGCGTGCGCTGACCAGCATTGCCTGCGGATGCCGCGCCACGAGCTTGTCGAAACCGCCGCGCGACAGGCGCAGCAGTTCCGAATCGCGCAGCGCTCGCACTGTGGCCGAGCGCGGCTGGTCGACGATCAAGCCCAGCTCACCCACGGTTTCGCCCGCCGCGACCACGCCATCGAGTTGGAAACTGCCGTCCTGCGCCGGCTTGAATGCGCCAAGACTGCCGGACTTGAGCACGCACAACGCGTCCGACGGTTCGCCGTATTCGAACAAGGTGGCGCCACCCGGCAAGGCGAACCATTCCACTTCCGCGGCGAGTTCGGCCAGCGTCGCGGCGTCCAGATGCCGGAACAATTCCAGTCCGCGCAGAAGTTCGTGCGCGTCGTAGCGGCGATTCGCGGCGGACTCGTCCATGGCGGCGCCATCGTAACGCAGGCCATCGGCGGCGGCGACTTGATTTTCCACATAGCACCCGTCACGTTACGCAGATGCAAACCGACCCGAAGCAACCCAATCCCCTGCTGGAAAACGCCGACCTGCCGCGCTTCGGCGCGATCCGGCCCGAACACGTGCAACCGGCGGTCGACACCGCGCTGGCCGATTACCGCGCGCGCATCGACGCACTGTTAGCCGAGCGCGCACCGCGCACGTTCGCCAACACGATGCTGCCGCAGGAAGCATTGGAGGACCACATCGAGCGGATCTGGTCGCCGGTGACGCACCTGCATTCGGTCGCCGATACGGCCGAACTGCGAAAGGTGTTCGCCCCGGCCGAAGAAGCGATCAGCGATTTCGCCGCCGAACTCGGCCAGAATCGCGAACTGTATGCGGCGGTCAAGGCGGTAGCGGATGCCGCGGAATTTCCATCGTTGCCGCGCGCGGCCAGGACCCTGGTCGAGCACAGCCTGCGCGATTTCCGGCTTGCCGGCGTGGCGCTGGAGGAACCGGCGCGCGCGCGCTTTCGCCAGATCAGCAATGCGCTGACGCGGCTGGGCACCGAATTCGAGGAAGCCGTGCTCGACGCTACCCAGGCGTGGAATCAGCCGACGACCGCGGCCGCGCTCGCCGGCCTGCCGGAAACCGACCTTGCGCTGATGCGCGAAGCCGCGCGTGAGGAAGGCCGCGACGACTACCTCGTTACGCTCAAGCCGCCGAGCGTGCAGGCGGTGCTGACCTACGCCGACAACCGCGCCCTGCGCGAACGCGTGTACACCGCTTATCACACGCGCGCCTCGGACCAAGGTCCACAGGCCGGGCGTTTCGACAATTCCGCGCGACTCGAGGAGATCCTCGCGCTGCGCCACGAAGCCGCGCGCCTGCTCGGTTTCGCCAATGCCGCGGAGGAATCGCTGGCCACGAAGATGGCGGCAACGCCGCAGCGCGTGCTGGAATTTCTGCACGACCTGGTACGCCGCGCGAAGCCTGTCGCACTGCGCGAGCTCGCCGAATTACGCGAGTTCGCACAATCCGAACTCGGTATCAGCGACTTGCGGCCCTGGGACGTGGGCTATGCCGCGGAAAAGCTGCGCCTGCGCAAGTTCGCGCTGAGCGAGGAGGACCTCAAGCCGTATTTCCCGCTGCCGGCGGTACTCGATGGCCTGTTCGCGATCGTTGCGCGCGTGTTCGGCGTGCGCCTGCGCGAGCGCGCCGGCGTGGCGGTCTGGCATCCGGACGTGCGCTTCTACAACGTGTTCGACGCGCACGGCACGACCATCGCCGGTTGCTATGTGGATTTGTATACTCGTACCGGCAAGCGCGGCGGCGCCTGGATGGACGTGTGCCGCTCGCGCTTCCGCAATGGCGCCGCAGCGCAATTACCGATCGCCTACCTGACCTGCAATTTCGCACCGCCCGCCGCGGACCGGCCGAGCCTGCTCACCCACGACGAGGTCACCACGCTATTCCACGAGTTCGGCCACGGCCTGCACCACCTGCTCACCGAGGTCGACTACCCAAGTATCGCCGGCATCGATGGCGTGGAGTGGGATGCGGTCGAGCTGCCGAGCCAGTTCATGGAGAACTTCTGCTGGCAGCGCGACGCGCTGAACCTGTTCGCGCGGCACTGGCAGACCGGTGCGGTGCTGCCGGATGAACTGTTCGCGCGCATGCTCGCCGCGCGGCATTTCCATGCCGGCCTGTTCCTCGTGCGTCAGCTCGAATACGCCCTGTTCGACTTCCGCCTGCATCTGGAATACGACCCGGCGCACGGTGCGTGCGCCCTGCAATTGCTCGCCGACGTGCGCCGCGAAGTCGCGGTGATCTTCCCGCCAGCCTGGCAGCGCATGCCGCACAGTTTCACGCACATTTTCGCCGGCGGTTATGCCGCGGGCTATTACAGTTACCTGTGGGCGGAGCTGCTTTCCGCCGATGCGTTCGCGCGCTTCGAGGAAGCCGGCGTCTTCGACGCGGCCACGGGTGCCGCGTTCCGCGACAGCATCCTCGCCGTCGGCGGCTCGCGCCCGGCGTTGGAATCCTTCGTCGAATTCCGCGGCCGCGAACCGAACCCTGATGCGCTGTTGCGAAGTTATGGATTAGCCGCCTAGCGCATAATACCCGCATGAAGATTGCGACCTGGAACGTCAACTCGCTCAAGGTGCGTCTGCCGCATCTGCGCGAGTGGCTGGCCGCTTCCGCGCCGGACATCGTCGCCCTGCAGGAAACCAAGACCGAAGACGCGAATTTCCCGGTCGCGGAGATCACCGCGCTCGGCTATCGCTGCGCCTTTGCCGGACAGAAGACCTACAACGGCGTGGCGATCCTCGCACGCGAGGCGCCGCGCGACGTGATCACGGACATTCCGGGTCTGGACGATCCGCAGCGGCGCATCCTCGCCGGCACGGTCGATGGCGTGCGCGTGGTCAACCTGTACGTCGTCAACGGCCAGGAAGTCGGCAGCGAAAAGTTCGCCTACAAACTCGACTGGCTTGCCAAGGTGCGCGCCTTCCTCGCCGAAGAAATTCGACGTTATCCGAACCTGGTCGTGCTCGGCGATTTCAACATTGCTCCGGACGACCGCGACGTGCACGATCCGTCCGCCTGGCGTGAACAGATTCTGTGCTCGACGCCCGAACGCAAGGCGCTCCAATCCATTTTCGATCTCGGGTTCAGCGACAGCTTCCGTTTGTTCGAGCAGGAAGGCGGTAGCTTTTCCTGGTGGGATTACCGGCAGGCGGCGTTCCGGCGCAATCTCGGCCTGCGCATCGACTTGATCCTGGCGAGCGAATCCCTGCGCGCGCGCTGCCGCGCCAGCGTCATCGACCGCACGCCGCGCACCTGGGAGCGTCCTTCGGATCATGCCCCGGCGATCCTGGAACTGGCTGATGGCTGACGAAATCCAGGAACCCGGCTGGTCGCCGACGCTTGACGACGGGGAACTCGAAGAACTCGACCAGTTCCTGCGCGCGCACGCGGGCGAGGACGCGCTGCTGCTCGACGGCGTGCACGGCCTGCTCAGCGCCGTGAACATCGGCCCGGAGCGTCCGCCGCCCGAGGAATGGCTGCCGGAAGTGCTGCACGATCCGTTCGACGGCGCCGACGAGGGCCGGCGCATCCTCGAACTGCTGGCGCGGCTCTCGGAGAGCATCGGCTACGAACTGGAAACCGAACAGTACGAGCCGATCCTGGGCGAAATCGAGCTCGACGACGGCGGCAACGCATTGAGTGCGCAGGGCTGGTGTGAGGGCTTTTCGCGCGGCGTCGACCTGCGCGCACGCCTGTGGGAATCGCGCCTGGGCGCCGATTCGCGCCTGACCGAGCTGCTCTCGCCGATCATGGCGCTGGCTGTGCAGGAAGGCGTGTTCCAGACCGATGCGGAAATCGAGCCGCTGACCGAAGCCGAATACGACGAGTGCCTTGCGCAACTTCCGGGCGCGATCGAAGCCGTGGCGCGCTACTGGTCGGAACTGCCACCCACGCCGGCGGAACTCGCGCACCGTGCCGAACCGGCCGATCCGGCAACTCCCCCGCGCAAGCGCGGCGGGCATTGGCTGCATTGATTCAGCCAGGCGACTTGCCGCCGAACAGGATCGCCCGCTCCGCTTCGCTCATCTGCGCCTGCGGCTCGCGAAAATCCCCTTTTGCGTAGGCCCGTGCGGTGGCCGGGCGCGCATGGATCGCGTCGCACCAGCGTCGCACCTCGTCGAATGGGGTCAGGTCCAGTGGCGCCTTGGCATACGGGTTGATCCATGGGTAGCAGGCCATGTCGGCAATGCTGTATTCGTTTCCACAAATATACGCACGTCCGCGCAGGCGCTTGTCTAGCACGCCGAGCAGGCGCTGCGCCTCGCGTGTGTAGCGTTCGATCGCGTAGGGAATTTTCTCCGGCGCGTACACGGTGAAGTGCCCGTACTGGCCAGTCATCGGGCCGAGTCCGGCAACCTGCCAGAACAGCCATTCAAGGCACGTCATCATTCCGCGCGGATCTGGCGCAATGAACTTTCCGGTCTTGCGCGCGAGATAGAACAGGATCACGCCTGACTCGAATAGGCTGAGCGGTGCGCCGCCGCCGGGCGGATCGTGGTCGACGATCGCCGGCATCTTGCCGTTCGGTGAGATCGCCAGGTATTCGGGAGCGAATTGCTCGCCCTTGCCGATGTCCACGCGCTGGATCGTGTACGGCAATCCGGCTTCTTCAAGAAACAACGTGATCTTGTGCCCGTTCGGCGTGGGCCAGTAGTAGAGGTCGATCACGGAAATACTCCTTACTTGCCAATGCAGAACGTGGAAAAGATCCTGCCGAGCAGATCGTCGCTGCTGAATTGCCCGGTGATTTCGCCCAATGCCTGCTGCGCCTGACGCAACTCCTCGGCCGCAAGTTCGCCGGTACGATGTTCGAGATGCATTTTCGCCGCGTGCAGGTGTACGGCAACGACTTCCAGCGCCTGCACATGGCGTGTGCGCGCGCTGAACGCGCCCTGCGCGCCTCCGCCGCGTCCGGCGAGGCGCTTCAACTCTTCGCGTAGCAAGGGTATGCCATCGCTTGTGCGTGCAGACAACCAGATATGGATTTCTTCGCCCCGCGTTTCCGCGTGCGCGGCTTCGCCGGATACGTCGATCTTGTTGTGAACGACGATGCGCACGGCGCACGGCGCATCGACGTCGAGCAATGTGGAATCCGTCTGCGCGTGTGCTGTTTCGGTGACGAGGATTGCGATGTCCGCGCGTTCAAGCTCGCTGAGCGCTCGGCGTATGCCTTCAGCTTCGACCACATCAACGGATTCGCGCAGACCCGCGGTATCGGCGAGCGTCAGCGCGATGCCGTCAAGGTTGATCGTTTCACGCAGGACATCGCGCGTGGTGCCGGCGATGTCGGTGACAATGGCGCGCTCACTCTGCGCCAAGGCGTTCAGCAGGCTCGACTTGCCGGCATTCGGCCGGCCGACGATGACCGCATGCAAGCCGTCGCGCAGGACCACGCCGCGGCGTGTGGCGGCGAGCAAATCGTGAAGCTCTTCATCCAGACGCTGCAATCCTCCGGAAAGTTGCGGTGCACTCAGGAAATCGATTTCTTCCTCGGGAAAATCAAGCGCCGCTTCGAGCCAGGCGCGCAGGTTCACCAACGCCTCGAAGAGCGCCTGCACGGACCGGGAAAAGTCGCCTTCAAGGCTGCGCAGCGCAGCGCGCGCGGCGGCCTCCGAACCGGCCGCGATGAGATCGGCCACGGCTTCGGCCTGAACCAGGTCGAGCTTGCCGTTGAGGAAGGCGCGCTCGGAGAACTCGCCGGCGCGCGCCGGCCGCGCGCCGAGTGCGCAAACGCGCCGCAGCAGCAGGTTCAATACCACCGGACTGCCGTGCGCGTGCAGTTCGAGCACGTCCTCGCCGGTGAAGGATTTGGGGGCGGCGAAGAGGATGACCAATCCGCGATCAAGGATTGCGTCGTCCGCGTCGCGGAATGCGCCCAAGTATACTTTGCGCGGTTGTGGGCTTCGTTTGATCAGAGCGACGGCGATGTTGCGCGCCTTGGGTCCGGATATCCGCACGATGCCGACGCCGCCTGCGCCGGGCGGCGTGGCGATCGCGGCGATGGTATCGGTGTTATCCGCCATCTGCTGATTATCGGGTGGATTTGGCCTCGGCCGCCTGCATCCGATGATTGATCACCCACTGCTGCAGCAATCCGAGTCCGCCGTTGACCGCGTAGTACAAAACCAGGCCCGACGGGAACACGAAAAACAGCACGCTGAATGCGATCGGCATGAACTTGAACATTTTCTGCTGGGCCGGGTCCATCCCCGGACTCGGCGGCGTGAACAGCGTGGTGCCGGCCATGACCGCCATGTTGATGATCGGCAGGACGTAGTACGGGTCGGGCGCCGACAGGTTCTGGATCCAGCCGAAGAACGGCGCGTGACGCAGCTCCACGCTTTCCAGCAATACGTAGTACAACGCGAAGAACACCGGAATCTGGATCAGCGACGGCAGGCAGCCGCCGAGCGGATTGATCTTCTCCTTTCGATACAGCTCCATCGTCGCGGCGCTGAGCTTCTGCTTGTCGTCGCCGTAACGCTCCTTGAGCGCCTGCAGGCGGGGAGCAAGCTTCTTCATCTTGGCCCCGGAGCGATATTGCGCTTCGCTGGCCTTGAACATGACGAGCTTGATCAGCAACACGAGCAGGATGATGGCCAGGCCCCAGTTGCGCACCATTGCGTGCAGCTGGAGCAGGAACCAGTGCATCGGCTGTGCGATCGGCGTGAGCCAACCATAATCGGCGGTCAGGGCCAGGCCGTTGGCGATGCCGGCATCGCTGATCGCGTCGAGCTGGCCGAGCAAGGTGGGGCCGATATACAGGTGCGCGTCAATACTGCGCGATTGCCCCGGCGCGACCGTGATCGATGGCGACAGCGCACGCACGAGGTAGTGCGACACACCGTTCGCGCTTTCAACGACGGCGCTGGAATAGGCGTCGGCTTCATTCTTGTCGGGTATCCAGGCGCTGAAGAAGTAGTGCTGCAGCATCGCCGTCCAGCCACCGGCAAAGCTGCCGGTGAGCGGTTCTTTCGCGAACTTGTCGAAGGGCAGCTTGTTGAACTTGTGTTCGGGGCTGTACCAGGCCGCGCCGACGAAGGCGTAGCGCTCGGGATTGTTGAAGCCGGTCGCGGCGGGCGGCGCCACGCGCTGCAATTGGCGGTAGGCATTGCCGGTCCAGGCCGCGCTGCTGCCGTTGGCGATGTCCTCACGCGTGCCAATCAGATAACTGCCGCGCTTGAAAATGTATACTTTCGTCACCTTCAGGCCAGCGGCATCGGACCAAGTCAACGGTACTTCGAGCTGGTCGGCGCCCGCTGCGAGTACAAAGTCGGACTTGGCGGCATGGAACAGGGCCTGATGATCCGGCGCGGGGCCTGCGCCCGCGGCGCTGACGAGTCCGGATTGGGCCACGTAATAGGTGGTCGCGGCATCGTCGAGCAGGCGCACCGGCTCATGCTTCTTGTCCGCGTCGGCCGGATAGTCGAGCAAATCCGCGCGTACGATGCTGGCGCCGCGGGTGTCGATGGTCAGACGCAGGACGTCGGTCGTCACCGTGATCGTCGGCGCGGCCGCGGCAGGCGCCGCTGCGGTTTCCGGCACGGCCGGCACACTGGGCGTCTGCGCCGCTGCTGCTGCTGCAGGCTCTGCACTGGCCGCGGGAACCTCCGCACTCGGCACGGTCGCATTTGCTGCCGTGGGCGCAGTCGCGGTGGCCTGCGCCGGTGCCGGTTTCGGACCGTAATCCTGTTCCCAGGCCTGCCACAGCAGCAGTGCGACAAAGGCAAGGGCCATCAATAACAACGAACGGGTGGTGGGCATGGGTGCGGAACCGGTTGGCGGTGCAGGGCGTGCGACGAAGATACGTGGCGCTGCGAACGCCAAGGCTCAAGAGCGGATTCTCAGGAGGCGCGCATTGTGCCGGGCACGCGCCTATCGTTCAATGGCGGCGGCTTGTGCTGCAAGCCGCGACCAGAGCGACTCGAGCTCCGCGCGCAGCTGCGCGTTGGACTGCTGCGCCGCCGATTGGCGGGCGATCACGAGGATGTCGCAGGCCGGCAGGCGCCCGCGATGCAGACGGAAACTCTCGCGGATCTGGCGCCGGATGCGGTTGCGCACCACTGCAAGTTTGGACACCCGACGCGACACCGCCATGCCCAAGCGCGCGCCGGCTTCGTCGCGCGGGCGGTATTGGATGTTCAGTTGTTGCGAACCCAGACGGCGGCCGGATTCGCGCAGACGCGCGAAATCCGCAGGCCGCAACAGGCGGGCGCTTCGCGGGTGACGCAGCGCCACAGTTGCCGGTCGTTTACGGAATAAGTTTCTTGCGGCCCTTGGCGCGGCGCGCGTTGAGCACTGCGCGGCCCCCGCGCGTCTTCATGCGCGCGCGAAAACCATGGGTGCGGGCATGCTTGAGATTGCCGGGTTGGAAAGTGCGCTTGGTTGCCATGGCACGTCGGGTCTGCGGTAAAGGGCCGCGATTTTATGGGCAATGGCGTACTTGCGTCAATGCATTCGTGCTTGGCGCGGTCGGCAGCGGGCGTTAGACTTGTCGGTCCGCCGCGCTGCGGCGGATGCACCGGTAACCATTCCCATCATGAGCAAATTGTGGCGGCGCTGCCTGGAACGCCTGGAAGGCGAACTGAGCGTCGAGGACCTGCACACGTATCTGATGCCCTTGCAGGCCAGCGAGGACGGCGACGGTCTGCGCCTGCTCGCGCCGAACGCCTACACGCTGGACTCGGTGCGCACCAAATTCCAGGGCTTGATCGAGCGCGTGCTTGCGCATGTGCAGGGCGCTCCGGTGGCGTTGCGCCTGGAAGTCGGCTCGCTGGCCAGTCGGCGGCCGGAGAAATCCGGCATGCGTGCCAGCGCCGTCGAAGCGGACGACTTCGAGCACAACCTCGATCCGCATTACACCTTCGACACCTTCGTCGAAGGCAAGTCGAATCAGCTCGGCAAGGCCTCGGCGATGCAGGTCGCGATGAATCCCGGCCGCGCCTACAACCCGTTGCTCTTGTATGGCGGGACGGGCTTGGGCAAGACGCACCTGATGCATGCGGCGGGCAATTTGATTCGCGCCCACAATCCGGCGACGCGCGTGCTCTACCTGCGCTCGGAGCAGTTCGTCAGCGGCATGGTGCGTGCGCTGCAGCAGAAAGGCATGGACGATTTCAAGCGCCGCTTCCGCGACGTCGATGCCCTGCTCATTGACGACATCCAGTTCTTCGCCGGCAAGGACCGCACCCAGGAAGAGTTCTTCCACACCTTCAATGCGCTTTTCGAGGGCAAGCAGCAGATCATCCTGACCTGCGACAAGTACCCCAAGGAAGTGGAGAACCTCGAACCGCGGCTCAAATCGCGCCTGGGCTGGGGCTTGTCGGTGGCCATCGAACCACCGGACTTCGAAACGCGCGCGGCGATCCTGCTGGCGAAATCCTCGGCCCGTGGACTCGAGGTTCCCGAATCCGTTGCGTTTCTTGTCGCCAAGCGCATGCGTTCGAACGTGCGCGATCTGGAAGGCGCGCTCAACACGCTGGCCGCGCGCGCGAATTTCCAAGGCGTACCGATCACCGAAGACTTCGCGCAGGAAGCGCTGCGCGATTTGCTCACCGTGCATGCGCAGGCGATCACGCTATCCAACATCCAGAAAACGGTGGCAGACTATTACCAGATCAGCTTGCCAAATCTGCTGTCGACCAGCCGCAGCCGTTCCTTGGCGCGGCCGCGCCAATTGGCGATGGCGCTGGCCAAGGAATTGACCGAGCACAGCTTGCCGGAAATCGGCAGGGCATTCGGCGGGCGTGATCACACGACCGTGCTGCACGCCTGCCGCACGATCAGGGACCTGGCGCAAAAGGACGGCAAACTGCGTCAGGATTGGGAAAAACTGCTGCGCGAGTTGACCGGCTGAGGCCCGCTGTGCGGCGTTTGTGGATAAGTTGTGCAACAATGCAGCAGGGTTGGATATCCACAGAAAAACGGGGAAAGACCCACAGGTCCGACTCCGGATTTTTGCATACAACTGTTTGATTTAGAAAGATAAAAAAATAACTCCACGAATTCACAGCCCCAACAACAGCTCTTTCCATATAACAAACGAAATCACGGAAGCAGCCACCATGCACTTCAGTATCCAGCGCGAAGTCTTGCTCAAGCCCTTGCAACAAGTCATCGGTGTGGTGGAACGCCGGCAGACGCTTCCCGTCCTGTCCAACCTGCTGGTTGTGTCGGGCTCGGGAAAGGTAAGTTTCACGGGCACCGATCTCGAGGTGGAAATGTCGGCCAGCGTCGAAGCGGCGGATGCGGACGCTGGCGAGGTAACGATTCCGGCGCGCAAACTGTTCGACATATGCAGGGCCCTCCCGGATGGCAGCAAGATCCAGTTCAAGCTGAACAACGATCGCGTGACCGTGAGTTCCGGGCGCAGCCGGTTCACCTTGGCAACCCTCGCCGCGAACGAGTTTCCGGTCATCGAAAACATCGAGGTGATCGAGAAGATCACCCTGCCGAAGGCTACGCTCAAGGACTTGATGGACCGTACCGCGTTCGCGATGGCCAATCAGGACGTTCGCTATTACCTCAATGGCATGCTGCTGGACCTGCGCGACAAGTCGCTGCGCTGCGTGGCTACCGACGGCCATCGCCTGGCCTTGGCCGAAACCGAACTGGACACGGCCAATACGGCGCAGCGCCAGATCATCATCCCGCGCAAGGGTGTGGTGGAGTTGCAAGGCATGTTCGAGTCCGGCGAAGGCGACGTGGAGTTGCAGTTCGGCCGCAACCATCTGCGCGTGCGGCACAACGACGTGGTGTTTACCTCCAAGCTCATCGATGGCCGGTTCCCGGATTACGAGGCGGTCATCCCGATCGGTGCCGACAAGGAAGTGCATATCGGCCGCGAGGCCCTGCGCGGCGCATTGCAGCGTGCCGCGATCCTGTCGAACGAGAAATACCGCGGCGTCAAGCTCGACGTGAGCCAGAACAAGCTGCGTATCGTCGCGCACAATCCGGAGCAGGAAGAGGCGGTGGAAGAACTTGAAGCACGCACCGGCGTGGCCGAATTGAGTGTCGGCTTCAACGTCAATTACCTGCAGGACGCGCTCAATGCGTTGCAGGGCGAGGAAGTGCTGCTCTGCCTGCGCGATGCCAATTCGAGTTGCCTGTTGCGCATGCCTGGCAGCGAACGATCGCGGCATGTGATCATGCCGCTGCGTCTCTGACCTCGAGCCGACGGCGGACCTTGCGCTGCCCGTGAGGTTGGCCCGGCTGCACATCGAGAATCTGCGCAACATCCGGGTGCTCGAGGTAGCGCTCGAACCGGGGTTGAACGTCTTCGTCGGACCCAACGGCGCCGGCAAGAGCAGCATTCTCGAGGCTGCGTTCCTTCTCTCCCACGCACAAAGTTTTCGGGCTGGATCCGCAGACGACCTAGTCCGTCGCGGGCAAACCCGATTGGCCGTGGCGGCAACGGTCGTGCGTGCACATGCCGAACGGCGCGTCGCGTTGATCCGTGAGAATGGCGGCTGGAGTGCTCGAGTCGACCAGGATTGCGTTTCCCAGATCGGCGACGCCGTCCGGGAGGTCGCAGTCGCCTGTTTCGAGCCGGGCAGCCATGAATTGATCTCTGGTTCCGGAAGCGGGCGCCGGCGATTCCTGGATTGGGGCGTGTTCCACGTGGAACATGGCTTCATGGCCGCCATGAAGCGGTACCGGCGCATTCTGCAACAGCGCAATACAGCCTTGAAACAGGGGGTTGGCGACAGCGAGATGGATGCCTGGGATACCGAGCTGGCGCGCATGGCCGAACCGATCGACCGGATGCGCAGGGAATATTTTTCCCGCTTCGCGCCGCGGCTTGCGGAGGTATTGAGCCAATTCCTGCCGGAATTGGAAGCCAGCATCATCGAATGGCAACGCGGCTGGCCGGAAGGCGTCGACTTGCGGGAATTGACGATGCAGCGGCGCACCCACGATCGCCTGCGCGGGCACACCAGCCGCGGGCCGCATCGTGCCGATTGGTCAGTCCGGTTCGCGCAGGCACCGCAGCGCGAACATCTGTCCCGTGGGCAGGAAAAGCTGTGCGCGCTGGCCTGCGTACTGGCGCAGGCGCGGGTCCACGCCGATGCGAGCGGCCATTGGCCGGTGATCGCATTGGATGATCTGGCTTCCGAGCTCGATCTGGAGCACCAGCGCCGGGCCCTGGAATGGTTGCGCCAGGGCTGTGAACAGGTCCTGGTTTCTGGAGTCGATTTGGCCGATGCCCTGAAGCAAGCTCCCGCGATCTCCGTGTTCCACGTGGAACATGGCAGCCTGCGCGGCTTGCTATAATTGTTCGATTCTTCACGCAAAAAAGCGCGAATCATCCATGTCCGAACAAACACCGAATCCGAATTCCGCCGATCAATACGACGCCAGCAAGATCAAGGTGCTCAAGGGCCTGGAAGCCGTGCGCAAACGCCCGGGCATGTACATCGGTGATACGGACGATGGAACCGGACTTCACCACATGGTTTTCGAGGTCGTCGACAACGCCATCGATGAGGCGCTGGCGGGTTTCTGCGATCACGTCGTGGTGACCGTGCACGGTGATGGTTCGGCCAGCGTTTTGGACAACGGCCGCGGCATTCCGGTCGACATGCACGAGGAAGGGCGTTCGACGGCGGAAGTCGTCATGACCGTCCTGCATGCCGGCGGCAAGTTCGACGACAACTCCTACAAGGTTTCCGGCGGCCTGCATGGCGTCGGCGTTTCCGTGGTCAACGCCTTGTCAGACCACCTGTGGTTGACGATCGATCGCGACGGCTACCGCCACGAGCAGGAATACCACCTTGGCGAGCCGCTGTATCCGCTGCGCCGGTTGGAAGCCAGCAGCCTGCGCGGCACGACGGTGCGTTTCCGGCCGAGCACGGAAATCTTTTCCAATACGGAATTCCATTACGACATTCTTGCCAAGCGCTTGAGGGAATTGAGTTTTTTGAATTCTGGCGTGAAGATCGAGCTGATCGATGAGCGCGCCGGCAGGTCCGATGTCTTCCAGTACGAAGGTGGCATCCGCTCCTTCGTGGAGCACCTGGCGCAGCTGAAGACACCGCTGCATCCGAGCGTGATCACCCTAGGCGGGGGCGCGGAAGGAACTACCGTCGATCTGGCAATGCAATGGACCGATGCCTACCAGGAAACGACGTTCTGCTTCACCAACAACATCCCGCAAAAGGATGGCGGTACGCACTTGGCTGGCTTCCGCGCCGCGCTGACACGCACGCTCGGCAACTACATCGAAGCCAGCAACCTGCTCAAGTCGGCCAAGGTGGCCTTGTCCGGCGACGACATGCGCGAGGGTCTGATCGCCGTGTTGTCGGTGAAGATGCATGATCCGAAATTCTCTTCCCAGACCAAGGACAAACTCGTGTCCTCGGAGGTGAAGGGTACGGTCGAGTCCATCATCAACGCCAGGCTCGACGAATTCCTGCAGGAAAACCCGACCGAGGCACGCGCGATCGCGGCCAAGGTCGTCGACGCCGCGCGCGCCCGCGAAGCGGCGCGCAAGGCGCGCGAGATGACACGACGCAAGGGCGCGCTCGATATCGCGGGACTGCCCGGCAAGCTCGCCGACTGCCAGGAAAAGGATCCGGCGCTGTCGGAGCTGTTCATCGTCGAGGGCGATTCGGCCGGCGGCAGCGCTAAGCAGGGCCGCAACCGCAAGTACCAGGCCGTGCTGCCGCTCAAGGGTAAAATTTTAAATGTGGAAAAAGCGCGCTTTGATAAAATGTTGTCTTCGGCCGAAGTCGGCACCCTGATCACCGCGCTCGGTTGCGGCATCGGCAAGGAGGAATTCAACCTTGCCAAGCTGCGCTACCACCGCATCATCATCATGACCGACGCCGACGTCGACGGGTCGCATATCCGCACGTTGCTGCTGACGTTCTTCTACCGGCAAATGCCAGAGCTCATCGAGCATGGCTATGTCTACATCGGCCTGCCACCGCTGTACAAGCTCAAGCAGGGCAAGCAGGAGCTCTACCTGAAGGACGACGCGGCGCTCAACGCCTACCTCGTCTCCAACGCGGTCGATGGTGCGCAGCTCGAGCCCGGCGGCGGCGCACCGCCGATTTCCGGCGTGGCCCTGGAACGCCTTCTGCTCGATTACCACGCGGCGCAGGAGCAGATCGGCCGTCTCGGCCAGCGCTGCGATGCGGCAGTGCTCGGCGCGATGCTCGACGCGGACGTTCCCGCCGATGCGTGGACGCGGCCCGACGTGGCGAAGGCCTGGGTCGCGCGGTTGACGACGAAGGTCAACGCGCAAGGCCTAGGCAAGCCGGCGTATGCCTTGAGTATTCGTGCAGCGACGGCCGAGCATCCGGCCGCGCTCGTCGTCGAACGCGAGCATCACGGCCTGCGCACGATCCAGGTTTTGCCCGCGGCGTTTTTCGCGGGTGCGGAATTCCGTCCGATTCGGCATGTCGCACAGCAACTCGATGGTCTGATCCGCGCAGGCGCGAGCGTACGCCGCGACAGCGCAAGTGCCGCGGCGATGAATTTCGCGCAAGCTTCCGCCTGGCTGCTCGAACAGGCCAAGAAAGGCCGTACGATCCAGCGCTTCAAGGGACTGGGCGAAATGAATCCGGAGCAGCTGTGGGAGACCACGGTCAATCCGGACACGCGGCGTTTGCTCCAGGTCAGCATCGAGGACGCCGTTGCCGCCGACCAGATTTTCTCCACGCTGATGGGCGATGTGGTCGAGCCGCGCCGCGACTTCATCGAACAAAACGCGTTGCGCGTTGCGAATCTGGACGTATAAACGGCAAGCCCGAGCGGGAACCTTGAGCAGAATACGCACTCCGGTTAACCTCCGTTACCTCTGGCGCGCGTTAAACTACATACGACATTGATCGTAAGGAGAGGGCAATGATCAAGAATCCGAAACAGTTCGTCCGCGCCGCGCTGAGCATGTTGCTTGCGTTTGCCGTGGGTGTGGCTTGCGTCGCTGCCGTCGCCAGGGACAAGAAGGAAGAAACGCGCTATCCGGACGCGACCCGGCATGCGCCGAAGTCCGACCTGTCCAGCCAGTCGGATCAAAAAGCGTTGCAGGCAGCAATCGATGCGGTCAACAGCGGCGACGAAGCCAAGGCGCAAACCGAGGCCCAGAAAGTCATCGATTCCAGCCGGAGCAAATACGCCAAGGGCATTGCCTTGCAGGTATTGGCGAACATCAAGTTCAATGACCAAGATTACAAGGGTGCGGTCGCCACCTACA
>DATIVQ010000231.1:0-3571 GCA_035465735.1 Rudaea sp. | reverse complement strand
CTGCGCTCGAGCATGGTCACGACCTTGTTGTGCATGGTGCCGCCATGCTGCGGGTGCGGATGGCAGATGATGGCGACGCCCGCGCGCGCCTCGGCGGCTTCGGGCACATCGACGGCGGCCTCGATCACGCCGGCGGGGCCGGAAAGAGTCAGCGCGGCCGCGCCACCGGGAAATGCGTCAGGGTCGGTAATGGAAGTCGCAGACATGCGGCTCAGATTGTAGCCGCGCGCGATGTCGGTTCCGGCATCGCGTTCCCGGCATTACTTAACTTGAGTGAGCATCCACTCGACGGTCGCCTTCACCTGCGCATCGGTCAGCGACGGATTGCCGCCCTTGGCCGGCATCAGCGCGCCCTTGCCGTCCGGACCCGAATAGCCTTCGATCGCATGCTTGACCAGGGTATCCAGGCCTTGCGCCACGCGTGGCGCCCAGGCGGCCTTCTCATGGATGTTCGGCGCGCCGGTCGCGGAATTGGTGTGGCAGGTCGTACACAGGTTGTCGAAGATGGTCTTGCCGTCGAGCGTGCCGCCATAGGCGACCTGCGATTCGGCGGCTTTCTTCGCCGCATCCTGCGCGGCAAGTAGCGCGGCACGGCCGGTGTCGCCGGCGTACACGGCGCCGGCAGGCGCGATGCGCGCGGCGATTTCCTGCTGGGCTTCCGGGCGCGGCGGAGCCGGATGGTCGCCGTAGATATGCATGGCCAGCGCGATCAGGCCGATCATGACCAGCACCAGAAAGCCGATCACCATCGAGAAATGGCGGAGGAATACGCGGTCGGTCGAGCTTACGGGATTGGACACGGGATCACCTGGGACTTTGAGGCCGCGCGCGGCCAAAACAGTCGCGAAGTATAGCGGGCCGGTGACGAAGGCGGCAAATCCAGCTCAGCGTTTTGGGGCCGGCTCCTGCTCCGCGATGAAGGCCTTGATGTGGTCTTGCAGCACCGGCAGCGGTACCGAGCCGGTTTCCAGCACGGCGTCGTGGAACTTGCGGAGGTCGAATTTCGTGCCGAGCTGTTTTTCCGCAAATTGGCGCAACTCCAGGATCTTCAATTCGCCGAGCTTGTAGGACAGCGCCTGCCCGGGCCACGAGATATAGCGGTCGACTTCGGTTTCCACTTCGTGTTCGCTCAACGCGGTGTGGTCGGCCAGATACTTGATCGCCCGATCGCGCGTCCAGCCCAGATGATGGATGCCGGTGTCGATGACCAGGCGCGCGGCGCGCCACATGTCGTAGGACTCGCGGCCGAAATCGTCGTAGGGCGATTGGTAAATACCCATCTCCTTGCCGAGTTGCTCACAATACAGTGCCCAGCCCTCGCCGTAGGCGGAAATGTATACCTTGCGGAAATCCGGCATGCCAGTCTGTTCCTCGACCAGTTCGCCCTGCAGGGCGTGGCCGGGCGCGGACTCGTGCAGGGTCAGCGCAGTGAGGTTATAGAGCGGGCGCGACGGCAGGTCGTAGGTGTTCACCCAGTAGGTGTGAGCGCCGCCGCGGCCGGCGGTCCAGAACGGCGCTATAGCCGCCGGCACCGGTTCGATGCCGAAGCGTCCGCGCGGCAGCTTGCCGAAGTACTGCGCAAGCTTGCCGTCGACGCGCTTGGCGATCCACGACGCTTGCATTAGCAGTTCATCCGGCGTCTTCGCGTAAAAGCGAGGATCGGTGCGCAGGAAATGCAGGAACGTCGGCATGTCGCCGGTAAAACCCGTCGCCTTCATCGTCGCATCCATTTCTTTCTGGATACGGTCGACTTCCTTCAGGCCGATGGCATGGATCGCATCGGGATCCAGATCGAGCGTGGTGTATTCGCGGATCTGCTGGCGGTAATAAGCCTTGCCATTGGGCAGGGCCTCGGCGGCAAGCGTGGTGCGCGCGCCCGGCACGTATTCGTCGAGGAAGAACTTGAGCAGCTTCGCGTAGGACGGAATCACCTTGTTGCGGATTGCCGCGGCACAGGCCGCCTGCAATTTCGCCTGCTCGGCGGCGGGAATCGTCGCCGGCAGGGATTTGAACGGCTTGTAGAAATCGCTGTCTTGCGGCGATTTCACATTCATGTACGTGGAGATCGAGACGTCGCGGCCGGCCAGCACGGCGCGCGGCACGGAAAACCCGCGCTTGAGTCCGGCACGCATATTGACGATATTTTCGTCGAACCAGCGTGGAACATCGTTCAAAAGCGCAATATAGTTTTCGGCATCTTTGGCCGTGCGCAAATGTCGATCGGCCATGAAGCCCAGGTCGGACCAGAACTGCGAATCGCTGTTGAACGGCATTTCGTACTGACGAAAACGCACGTCAGCGGCGAGATCGGCGATCTGCGGCTTGTACACCTCATAATTGATGCGATTCGCCGGCGAGAGCTTGGCCAGCGGAAGCGCGGCGAGTTTGTCCAGCACCGAGTTCCAGTATTTCAGCCGCGCCTGCTGGCTGGCGGCATCCACGCGCGGCAGACGGTCGGGAACCGCTGCATTCGCGCTGTCATCGTCGCCGGGGAATTGCTGCTGCCGCCATTTCCATTCAGCCGTGTAGATGGCGACGAACTTCGCGTCGGCCGATCCCGCTGCGGGCTTGGCGGCTCTGGCGCAGGCGCAGTCGGACGTATCCGCCCACGCGGGAACGCTCAGCGCGAATCCGAGCACCAACGCTAACGACGCGTAGAATTTCATGATGGTCTCCGTGCGAGGCACCGCGATAATCGCATCTTCGCGGGCGCCCCGTACAGATCGCGCGTCCTGCTTGTGCACGCAAGCGGCCGTCGTGCGTTGACTGCCGAAACCGCCAACAAGCCGACAAGGACCTCACATGATTTCGCCCGTGCGCCCGATTCTTTCCATCGCCCTTGTCGCCTGCGTTGCGTTTGCGCGGGCTGCCGCGCCTGCCCCGCCCACCCAGCCCGCGCGTGGTCCCGGCGGCGCGGACTATGCTCACGCCCAGGTGCTCGCGCGCGAGGTGCGGCGCGGCGGCCAGGGCTGGTGGCTGTTCACGCCGGCGGCGCCGCGGCCCGCGCGCGCGCCGGTCGTGGTGTTCTGTCATGGCTGGAGCGCGCTCGATCCGAAGATCTACCGCGCCTGGATCGACCATATCGTGCGCCGCGGCAACATCGTGATCTGGCCGAATTACCAGGCCAGCCTGCTGACTCCCGGAGGCGATTTCCTGCCCAATGCGATCGCCGGCATCCGCGCCGCGCTCGCCAACCTGCAACGCGGTGAGGCGGGAATCCGTCCGGACCTGGATCGCGTCGCCATCGTCGGGCATTCCGCCGGCGGCGTGCTCAGCGCACAGATCGCCGCATCCGCCGACGCGCAGGGACTGCCCGAATTCCGCGCGGTGATGCCGGTGGAACCGGGCGATGGCAGCCAGGACGGCCGCAAGCGCGTGTCGGTGCCGCACACCGATTTGTCGACGATGCCCGGGTCGACCAAGTTGCTCATCGTCGTCGGCGCGGATGATCACCGCGCCTACGAGTCGCTGGGCCTGAGCTTCTACACCGACACGGTCCGCGTGCCTGCCGCGAACAAGAACGTTATCGAACTGCAAAGCGATGCTCATGGCTCGCCACCGCTGCTTGCCA
>DATIVQ010000230.1:0-5035 GCA_035465735.1 Rudaea sp. | reverse complement strand
CCGGCATCGGCGAATTCGCGCTTGGCCAGGCGCGCGCGCAGCGCATCGATGAGTTCCGTGCTGGCAGCGACGCCCACGTCGGCGCCGATCAGCGCGGTTTCCAGTTCGTCGAGCAGGGACTCGTCGAGTTTGGGATGCCGTGCGAACAGGTCGCGGATGTCGCGATTGAGCACGCTGCCGGCGAGGCGTTCGCGCCAGGTCTTCTTCGAGGATTCGGTGTTATCGGCGGGATTTTCCGGCTTACGGTTTCCGCTTTCCGATTCCTGCTTTTTCCAGAAACTGAGCATTGCGCATCGACTTCCACGACAATGCCGCCATGGTAACACCGCGACCCGCGTCCCTTCCCGGAAAGCTGCGCATCATCGCCGGCTCGTTGCGCGGTTCGCGCATCGCCGTGCCGGACGCGCCCGGTCTGAGGCCCACGCCCGAGCGCGTGCGCGAGACGCTGTTCAACTGGCTTGCGCCGGTCATCGAAGGCGCGAAGTGCCTGGATCTTTTCGCCGGCACCGGCGCGCTCGGCATCGAGGCGCTCTCGCGCGGCGCGGCGAGCGTGGATTTCGTCGAAAGCGACGTGCGCCTGGCCGATCTGTTGCGCGCCAACCTGGCGCGGCTCAGGCAGGATGCGCAGGTGCATGTCGTGGATGCGCTGCGGTTTCTCGCGCACGCTGCGCGGGCGTACGACGTGGTTTTCCTCGATCCGCCGTTCGCGGTGAACCTGTGGAACGCCGCGGCGCAGGCGCTGGAGGATCATGGCTGCCTCAAGGACGCGGCCTGGATCTACGTCGAATCGCCTGCGCATGGCGCACCGGCATTTCCGCAAGACTGGACGCTGCACCGCGAAGGCCGCGCGGGTGAAGTGCGTTACGCGCTCTATCGTCGCGTGGGTGCTTCCGCTAAGCTTTAGCGGCCATGCCGAAAGCATCTTCCAAGCCGGCTCGCGCGCGCATCGCGGTGTATCCCGGCACGTTCGATCCGATCACCAACGGGCACACCGATCTGGTCGGCCGCGCCGCGCCGCTGTTCGACCGGCTGATCGTCGGCATCGCGCAGAGCGCGGGCAAGAACCCGAGCTTCACGCTGGACGAGCGCATCGCGCTGGCGAACACCGCACTCGGCGGCATCGCCAACGTCGAAGTGCGCGGCTTTTCCTCACTGCTCGCGAATTTCGTGCGCCAGACCGGCGCCGGCGTGATCCTGCGCGGACTGCGCGCGGTGTCGGATTTCGAGTACGAATTCCAGCTCGCCAGCATGAATCGGCACCTGATTCCCGACGCCGAAACCCTGTTCCTGACGCCGGCCGAGCAGTACAGTTTCATTTCTTCCTCGCTCGTGCGCGAGATCGCGCGCCTGGGTGGGGAGGTTTCCGATTTCGTCCACCCGGCGGTGCAGAAGGCCCTGCGCAACCGCTGGAAAAATTCCCGAAAACCAAAGGTGACATCATGAAAAACCAGATTCGCATCCTGTTCCTGGCGCTAGCTGGCGTGTTCATGCTCGCCGCTTGCGGCCCGAGCGACGAGGACAAGCAGAAAGCCGCCGAAGCCGCGGCGCAGGCCGCGGCGAACGCACCGGTACCGCTGCCGGCCGCCGGCGCCGACGACGCGGCCTGGCAGAAGTACCTGGTCTCGGTCGTGACCCGCAACATGCAGGGCGTGAAGACCAACCATCCGTTCATGTATTACGTGCCGGCCGGCGACAGCCAGGAGGCGCAGGATGCGCGCAAGAGCCAGCTCGACAACGTGGCCACCACGGTTGCGCGCGGCGTGCTGCCCGGCAACATGCTCGCCTTCGGCGGTCCGGATTCCAAGCTCACCGCGGATTTGATCGTGGACGCGTTCGCCGGCACGCCGGACAAGGCTTACCCGGGCGCCAACGACGGCTCGTTCAAGAACGTGGTCGTGCTGTTCGCCGGCGCCAGTGCTGATCAGCAGCGCGTACAGGACGCGTTGACGAAATCGGGCGCGGAGTTGCGCTTCGTCGAGATGAAATAGCGCGATGAAAAAATGGTACTTTGCGGCATTTGCCGCTTTTGTCGCGTGCACTTTCGGCGCGAACGCCGCCGAACGTCCCGGCCACGCCGCCATCGCCAGCGCGCACAGGCTCGCCACCGCGGCCGGCTTCGAGGTTCTGGCGGAAGGCGGCAACGCGTTCGATGCCGCGATCGCCGTGGCGTCCACGCTGTCGGTGGTGGAGCCGCAGAGTTCGGGCATCGGTGGCGGCGGGTTATTCCTCCTGCATCGCGCCAGCGACGGCCGCGACGTGATGCTCGACGCGCGCGAGACCGCGCCGGCGGCGGTGAACGAGGCGCAATACCTCAAGCCCGACGGCACGCCGAACCGCGACACCGCGTTGTACGGTCCGCTTGCCGCCGGCATTCCGGGCGAGCCCGCCGCACTGGTCTGGCTCGCAACGCATTACGGCAAGCTGCCGCTGGCAAAATCCCTGGCGCCCGCGATCCGCATCGCGCGCAAGGGATTCCGGCCCGGCAAGACCTTCCTAGGGGCGATCACCGACCATCGCGAACAGATCGCGCGCTATCCGGGCACGAAGGCGCTGCTGATGCCGAATGGCGAGGTGCCGAAAGCGGGCTGGACGTTCCGCAATCCGGATCTGGCCGCCACGCTCGAACGCATCGCTGCGCACGGCAACGAGGGTTTCTACAAGGGCCAGACCGCGGAACTGATGCTCAAGGCCGTGCGCGAAACCGGCGGCGACTGGACGGCGGCCGACCTCGCCAACTACAAGGTCGTCGAACGCGAGCCGCTGGACTTCGACTACCGCGGCTTCAAGATCGTCACCGTTGCGCCGCCATCGTCGGGCGGCGTGGCGCTGGAGGAAATATTCAACGTGCTGTCCGGCTATGACCTGGACAAGCTCGACCGTCCACATCGGCTGCACTACGTCATCGAGGCCATGCGTCGCGCCTTCCGCGACCACAACGAGTACCTGGGCGATCCGGATTTCGTGAAGATGCCGCTGGCCACGCTGCTGTCGTCGCAGTACGCCGCCGGCCTGCGCGCGAGCATCCTGCCGGACAAGGCGACGCCCTCTTCGATGCTGCCATCGTCCGTGGCCCACGATCCGGGCATGCACACCACGCATTTTTCCATCATCGACGCGGACGGCAACATGGTGGCGGTAACGCAAACCGTGAACACGCATTTCGGCTCGTGCCTGGTGCCGCCGGGCACGGGCGTGTTCCTCAACAACGAGATGGACGATTTCGCCCTGGTGCCCGGGGCGCCGAATGCCTATGGCCTGCTCGGCAACAAGGCGAACGCGCCGGCGCCGGGCAAACGCATGCTCTCGTCGATGACGCCGACATTTGTATTCAGCCCGGAACGTGTCGGCGTGCTCGGCTCGCCCGGCGGCTCGACCATCATCACGCAGGTGTTCGAAGGCCTGCTTGCCTTCATGCACGGCGATTCGGCTGCGCAGATCGCGGCCACGCCGCGCTATCATCACCAGTATCTGCCCGACGTGGTCTACGTCGAGCCCGGCGCCTTCGATGCCGCCACGACCCAGGCGCTGGCCGGCATGGGCTACGACATCAAGGAACGCGGCCACTGGGGCTTCATGAATGTGGTGACATGGGACTTGCGTGCCAACACGCTCGACGCCGCCAGCGATCCGCGCCACGCTTCGGGGTTGGGTAAAGTCGAATGAAGCTCTGGTCCGTGCTCGGCAATTCGCAGCGCCTCGATGGCGGCGCCATGTTCGGCAATGTTCCGCGCGCGATGTGGGAGAAATGGATCGCGCCGGATGCGGAAAACCGCATTGCGCTCGCCTGCCGTGCGTTGCTGGTCGACGACCTGGATGGCAAGACCGTGCTCTTCGAAACCGGTATCGGCGCGTTTTTCGAACCGAAACTGCGCGAGCGCTACGGCGTGGTCGAGGATCGCCACGTGCTGCTCGATTCGCTGCGCGCGGCGGGTTTCGAACAGGCCGACATCGACGTGGTCGTGCTCTCGCACCTGCATTTCGATCACGCCGGCGGCCTGCTCGCGCCGTGGCGCGAGGGCGCCGCACCGCAACTGCTGTTCCCGAACGCCAAGTTCGTCGTCGGCAAGCGCGCGTTCGAGCGCGCCGCGCATCCGCATCCGCGCGATCGCGCCTCGTTCATTGCCGAGATGCCAGCGCTGCTGCAACAATCCGGGCGCCTGGAACTCGTGGAAAACGCGCATTCCTTCGCGCTCGGCAAGGCCGTGCGCTTCAGCTTCAGCGATGGTCACACGCCGGGCCTGATGCTGGCCGAGATCGTCGCGCCGGCGGGCGGAATCGTCTTTTGCGCGGATTTGATCCCGGGCCGTCCCTGGGTGCACCTGCCGGTAACGATGGGCTACGACCGTGCGCCAGAATTGCTGATCGACGAAAAGCGTGCCTTTCTCGAAGACAAGTTCGCGCGCGGGGTGCGCCTGTTTTTCACGCACGATGTGAATTGCGCGTTGGCGCGCGTGACGCGCGATGAGAAAGGCCGCTTCGCGACGACTGACGAATTGCCGGAACTGGCCGGTCTGGCGGCCTGAGGAATCTCCGAATTACCTGTTGCGCTCGGCGGCTCGCATTCCGGCGGTGCTCGGAATCCTCATTTACTACTTGTAAACTCCGGTTCCTGCGCTCCGGCGGCAGGCAATCCGCCTTCGCTCACGACGGTTATTCAGAGGTGCCCTGACATGGCCAGGCGCAAACGCAAGAAATCGGCCGTGCCGCGTTGGTTCGTCGTGGCGCTCCTCGTTGCAGCCGCGGCTGCCCTATGGTTCGGACGCGCGCATCTGCCGGCATGGCGCCTGCCGGCGATCACCGGCGCACCCGGCGGCGTACTTGCTGTCGGAGCGGCACATATCGATGCAGCCAACGATGGCCGCCGCGTGCGCCTCGCCGGCCTGCTCACGGCCGATGGCCCGGCGCGCGACGCGCAACTCGGCATCCGTGCCGCCGCTGCGGTACTTTTGCGCAATGTGGAAATGTACCAATGGCGCGAACACTGCGCGGGCGCAGCGTGCAATTACGACACGGGCTGGGGCGCGCCGGCCGATTC
>DATIVQ010000229.1:0-16405 GCA_035465735.1 Rudaea sp. | reverse complement strand
CGCGCGAGAACGCCGCCGTTTCTCCCGCGGAAGCCGGGAAATCACTCTTGAATCTGCGCCCGGCGTCCCCAAAGATGGGCGCATCTGACGGGCGTGACTGCGGGCCAGAGGGGCCGGCGGTCCGCCGCAACGCACCCGGCGCCGGAGACCCGCACCGTGACCACCGCTGAAACCGACACCAAGCCCGCCACTCCGCCCGAGACGCTGCCGGTGCTGCCGCTGCGCGACGTGGTGGTCTACCCGCACATGGTGATACCGCTGTTCGTCGGCCGCGAAAAGTCGATGAAGGCGCTGGACATGGCCATGGCCGGCGACAAGCGCATCCTGCTCGTCGCCCAGCGTGGCGCGGACATCGACGATCCCAAGGCGGCCGATTTGTATCCGATCGGCACGGTTGCCAGCATCCTGCAGCTGCTCAAGCTTCCCGATGGAACGGTCAAGGTGCTGGTCGAGGGCGGCACGCGCGCGGAGGTGGTGCGCTACGGAGAGCGCGAAGGCGTGATGACCGGTCATGTGCGCTCACTCGATCCCGCCTACACGCGCACGCCGCGTGAGATCGAAGTCGTTGCGCGCACGGTGGTTTCGCAGTTCGAGAATTTCGTCAAGCTCAACCGCAAGATCCCGCCCGAACTGCTGACCACGCTGGCCGGCATCGACGACACCTCGCGCCTGGCCGATACCATCGCCGCGCATTTGTCGATCCGCATGTCCGACAAGCAGCGTCTGCTGGAAACGCCTGATGTGGCCGATCGCCTGGAAATGCTGATCGGCTTCGTCGAGGGCGAAATCGACGTGCAGCAGATCGAGAAGCGCATCCGCGGCCGCGTCAAGACGCAGATGGAGAAGAGCCAGCGCGAGTATTATCTCAACGAGCAGATGAAGGCGATCCAGAAGGAACTGGGTGAGAACGAGGAGGCACCGAACGAGATCGAGGAACTCGGCAAGAAGATCGAAAAGGCCGGCATGCCCAAACCGGTCGAGAAGAAGGCGCGCGCCGAGCTCAACAAGCTCAAGCAGATGTCGCCGATGTCGGCCGAGGCCACCGTCGTGCGCAACTATATCGACTGGCTGGTCGGCGCGCCGTGGCGCAAACGCAGCAAGGTGCGGCGCGATCTCAAGGCCGCCGAGGAAGTGCTCGACGCCGATCACTACGGCCTGGAAAAGGTCAAGGAGCGCATCGTCGAATACCTGGCCGTGCAACAGCGCGTGAAGAAGATGAAGGCGCCGATCCTGTGCCTGGTCGGGCCGCCGGGCGTGGGCAAGACCTCGCTCGGCCAGTCGATCGCGCGCGCGACCAACCGCAAGTTCGTGCGCATGTCGCTCGGCGGCGTGCGCGATGAGGCCGAGATTCGCGGCCACCGCCGCACCTACATCGGTTCGATGCCGGGAAGAATCGTGCAGAACATGAACAAGGTCGGCACGAAGAATCCGCTGTTCATGCTCGACGAGATCGACAAGATGTCGATGGACTTCCGCGGCGATCCTTCGTCGGCGCTGCTCGAGGTGCTCGATCCGGAGCAGAACCACGCTTTCAACGATCACTACCTGGAAGTGGATTTCGATCTGTCCGAGGTCATGTTCATTGCCACCGCCAATTCGCTGAACATCCCGGGGCCGCTGCTCGACCGCATGGAGGTGATCCGCATCCCCGGCTACACCGAGGACGAGAAAATCAACATCGCCCAGCGCTATCTGCTGCCGAAGCAGGTCAAGGCGAATGGGCTGCGCGAAAGCGAAATCCATGTTGCCGAAGGCGCGCTGCGCGACATGGTGCGCTACTACACGCGCGAATCAGGCGTGCGCAACCTGGAGCGCGAGATTTCCAAGATCTGCCGCAAGGTGGTCAAGGAACTCACGCTCGCCGCGGACAAGGGCGCGAAGAAGCGCGGCAAGGTAACGGTCGCAGGCAAGAACCTCGAACAATATCTCGGCGTGCGCAAATTCACCTACGGCCGCGCCGAGCAGAAGAACGAGTTTGGTCTGGTCACGGGCCTGGCCTGGACCGAGGTCGGCGGCGACCTGCTCAGCATCGAGGCCACCGTGGTGCCCGGCAAGGGCAAGCTCATCCACACCGGCCAGCTTGGCGAGGTAATGCAGGAATCCATCCAGGCCGCGCTTTCGGTCGTGCGCGCGCGCGCGGAACGCCTCGGCATCGATCCGGAATTCCACAACAAGTACGACATCCACGTGCACGTGCCCGAGGGCGCCACGCCCAAGGATGGCCCGAGCGCCGGCATTGCCATGTGTACGGCCCTGGTCTCGGCGCTGACGCGTGTGCCGGTGCGCTCGGTCGTGGCCATGACCGGCGAGATAACGCTGCGCGGCCGCGTGCTTCCGATCGGCGGGCTCAAGGAAAAACTGCTCGCGGCGCACCGCGGTGGCATCGAGCTCGTGATCATCCCCGAGGAGAACCAGAAGGATCTGGCCGACATTCCGAAGAACGTCACCGCCTCGCTGACGATCAAGCCGGTGCGCTGGATCGACGAGGTGCTGGATCTTGCACTCGAACGGCCGCTGTCGCCCCTGCCGGTAAAAATGGAAAATGCAGAAAAGTCCACTCTGGAACCGGCGCGCAAGGACGAAACCGACGATACGCAACCGCGCGCGCACTGAACGGGCGTGCGCGGTCACCGCGTCCGCCATGCAATTTTCTTACCTGCCTGTCAAGCGGAATTTTTTCCGCCTGCGCCGCTTTTCCGCATTTTTCGGACTCGCGCAAATCCGCATGGCGGCTTGTGTTGCGCGCATTCGCGGGCGCTGGTATAAAGTCTGCGCCGCGATCCGGGAGACCACGAGTCCGGGCGGTCGCGGGGAAGCGATGCGGACGTTGGCATCCGGTGGCGGATCAACGCTCGCTCGCGCAGACGTCACACGTTGCGGCCATCAGAATCCGCTCGGGAGAGATAAATGAATAAAGCTGAATTTATTAGTGCTGTGTCCGATCATGCCGGCCTGACCAAGGTTGAAGGCGGCAAGGCCGTCGAAGCCGTCATCGAAGTCGTCAAGAAAGCGCTGAAGAAAGGCGACACCATTGCCCTGGTCGGCTTCGGTACCTTCGTCGTGCGTAAGCGCGCCGCGCGCACCGGGCGCAATCCGCGCACCGGCCAGCAGATCAAGATCAAGGCCTCGAAGAACCCGTCCTTCAAGGCTGGCAAAGCGCTCAAGGATGCCATAAACTAAGCGGCTTAGCCCAAAAGGTATTTGTAGGGGTGCTTAGCTCAGCGGTAGAGCGTCGCCCTTACAAGGCGAGGGTCGGGGGTTCGATCCCCTCAGCACCCACCAGTACCTCGATGCGGATCATTCCGCAGCGAATCCGGCGGCGGAAGCCGCCGGATTCCGGAAACAACGCGGAGTGGTAGTTCAGCTGGTTAGAATACCGGCCTGTCACGCCGGGGGTCGCGGGTTCGAGTCCCGTCCACTCCGCCACGTTTTCACGAAGGGCGCCGAAGGGCGCCCTTTATTTTGTCCTCAGGGTGTCGCTCATGGCTCGCACGCTCCACGAAAAATTCTCCGGTCCGTTCGTCAAGGTCGTCCTCGGCATCATCGGCGTCGTCTTCGGCGGGTTCTTCGGCATCCAGCAATATTTCAACCCGCGCAGCGAAACCTATGTCGCCAAGGTCAATGGCCACGAGATTTCGCAGGACGAATTCCGCGACCGCTACAACAACTACCGTGCGCAGATGCAGCGCATGATGGGTGCGCAGTTCGACGCGCAGGCGTTCGACACGCCCGAGCGCAAGCGTGAGCTGCTCGACCAGTTGATCAACGAGCAACTGTTGCTGCAGGCCAACGACCAGCTCGGCGCGGTGGTGCCGGTGAGTGCGGTGCGCGAGGAGATCATGGGCATTCCCGCGTTCCAGGTCGACGGCAAGTTCAGCCCCGACCAGTACCGTATGCTGCTCGCCGCGCAACGCAAGTCGCCGGAGGAATTCGAGCAGAGCGTGAGCCAGGACATCGCCCTGCGCCAGCTCACCGGCCAGGTCGCGCTGTCGGGTCTGGTCACCGAAGCCGACGTGAACGAATACCTGCGCCTGCGCGACCAAACCCGCGATTTCTGGTTCGTCAAACTGCCCAAGCCGGTTGCCGGCACGCCGATCTCCGATGCGGACATCGCGGCTTACTACAAGTCGCATGGTAACGATTTCATGACGCCTGAAGAGGTTTCCCTGGATTACGTCGAGCTGGACGCGTCCAAGATGCAGGCCGAGGCCAAGCCCGACGATGCCGCGCTCAAGCAGATGTACGACCAGGAGAAATCCAAGTTCGTCAGCTCCGAACAGCGCGAGGCTTCGCACATCCTCATTGCTGTCGGCAAGAATGCCGACGCGGCCGCGCAGAAGGCCGCGCTCGCCAAGGCCGAGGCGATCGAAAAGGAACTCAAGGCCGGCAAGGATTTCGCCACCCTGGCCAAGGCCGATTCGGACGATCTGGGCTCCAAGGCGCAGGGCGGAGACCTGGGCTGGCTGGAAAAAGGCGTCACCGATCCCGCGTTCGAGTCGGCGCTGTTCGCGATGAAGAAGGGCGACGTGTCCGAGCCGGTCAAATCCGCGGACGGCTACCACATCATCTGGTTGCGCGACGTGCATGCGCAGGCGGTGCGCAGTTTCGACGAGGTCAAGGGCGAACTGGCGAAGAAGTACGTCGACGAGCAGCGCGAGCACGCTTACAGCGACATCTCCGGCAAGCTCACCGATGCGGTCTATCAGGATCCGACGTCGCTCTCACCAGCGGCCAAGACGCTGGGACTGGCCGTACAGAAGACCGCGCTGTTCTCGCGCAGCGGCGGCGCCGGCATCGCCGCGAATCCGGCCGTGGTCAAGGCGGCGTTTTCCAACAGCGTGCTGGCCGAAGGCAACACGTCCGACCCGATCGAACTCGGTACCGATCACATCGTGGTCGTGCGCGTGGACCAGCACGTCAAGCCCGAACCCAAGCCGCTGGACGCGGTGCGCGAGCAGATTCGCGCAACGCTTGCCGAGCAGCTAGTTGCCAAGGTGGCGAAGGAGCGCGCCGACACCCTGTTCGCCCGCCTGCAGAAAGGCGAAGCGTTGGACAAGGTCGCCGCGGACCTCAAGCTCGCACCGGTCGAAGAAAAAGGCATCGGCCGCAATGCGGCGAACCTGGAAAAGCCGCTGATCGATGCCGTGTTCGCGCTGCCGCCGCCGGCGGCCGGCAAGACCGAGCCTGGACTGGTCGCGCTCAACGGCGACGTCTATGCGTTGTTCCAGCTTGATGCGGTCAAGGATGGCGATCCGTCCAAGCTTGATGCGCGCACCCGTGAGGCGGCGCTCAATCAGTTGCGCCAGGGCCTGGGCTCCGAGGCCGTGCGCGGTTTCGTCGACAGCCTGCGCAAGGCTGCGAAGATAGAGATCGCGGAAAACCGGCTGCCTTGAGCAGCCGGTCGCGGATCAAAGACCCGTCATTCCCAGGATGTTGTACCCGGCATCGACGTAGGTCACCTCGCCGGTAATCCCCGAGGCGAGGTCCGAGCACAGGAACGCGGCAGCGTTGCCGACTTCCTCGATGCTCACGTTGCGGCGCAGCGGCGCGTTCTGCTCGACGTGGTCGAGCATCTTGCGGAAATTCGAGACGCCGGCGGCGGCGAGTGTCTTGATCGGGCCGGCCGAGATCGCGTTGACGCGCGTGCCTTCGGGACCGAGGTTGTAGGCCAGATAGCGCACGCCCGCCTCGAGGCTCGCCTTGGCCAGTCCCATCACGTTGTAGTTCGCCATGGCGCGCTCGGCGCCGAGGTAAGTGAGGGTGAGGATCGCGCCATTGCGCCCCTTCATCAGCGGCCGCGCCGCCTTGGCCAAGGCCGGCAGGCTGTAGGCCGAAATATCGTGCGCGATCCTGTAATTCTCGCGCGTCAGGCCATCGAGGAATTCGCCAGTCAGCGCTTCGCCCGGGGCAAAACCGATGGAATGGATGAGGATGTCCAGCCCGTCCCAGTGTTTGCCGAGATCGGTGAACATCTGCTCGATCTGCGCATCGCTGGAAACGTCGCAGGACAGGACGATGTCCGAGCCGAACGTCTTGGCGGCTTCGTCCACGCGCCCCTTGAGCTTGTCGTTGACGTAGGTGAAGGCGAGTTGCGCGCCTTCGCGGTGCATGGCGCTGGCGATGCCCCAGGCGATGGATCGCTGGCTGATGATCCCGGTGACGAGCGCGCGCTTGCCGTGCAGAAATCCCATGATGTGCTTCCGTTGAAGTGCAAACCGGGATTCTAGCCGACCGCGCCCGATCGCGTCAGTCCGGACTGGCCGCGGCGGTTGCCGCCGTACCGCCCCGGTCCGGGGCCTGCAGGCGCAGGCGCTGGCCGAGGCGCAAGGTGGAATCGTGCGCCAGGCCGTTCCACTGGACCAGGTCGGACACGGCGACGTGCGCGGCGCGGGCGATCTGCCAAAGCGTGTCGCCAGCGCGGACGATATGCGTGTCGGAATCTTCAGCTGCGTGTGATGGCTGCATCGTACCGGCGGCGGTGCGGGTACCGCGGCCCGGCAACAGCACGCGCGTTCCCGGTGCGAGCGTTGTGTCGGCGGCGATCGCATTGGCCGTGGCGAGCGCATCTGCATCGATGCCGTTGAATTGCGCCAACACGTGCAACGGCTCGGATCGATGCAGCGCTATTTCGTGCCAATCGCGCCACAGCGTCTGCGGCAGCTTGTCCAGCGCCAGCTTGAGTGACTGCTCGCGCGCTTCGGGCAACAGCAGGTGGAAGGGCCCGGATGCTGGCATGTGCCCGCGCAAGTACCCGGGATTGAGTTGGCCCAGGCGCGAGGCGTCCAGTCCGGCCATGCGCGCGGCGAGCCGCAGGTCCAGCGCTGCCGGCAACGGCATTTCAACTAGTCGATCACCGGGCGCAGGCTCCGGCAGTTCGACGTCGAAACGCGCCGGATCCGAGACGATGCAGGCCACGGCGAGCAGCTTGGCCAGATGACGGTGCGTGTGCGCGGGGACGCGCAGTCGTCCAAGGGCTGCCGCGCCAGCGGGCACTTCGGAATCGCCCAGCAATTTGGCAATGCGATACGGACCGGCGTTGAATGCCATGTCGGCCACGCGCCAGTCGCCGAAACGATCGTGGTAGCTTTCGAGCAGAGTCAGCGCAGCGTCGGTGGAAGCGGCGATGTCCAGGCGTCCGTCGTAACCGCCGCCGATGCGCAGGCCGGCCTCGCGCGCGGTGTCCGGTAGCAATTGCCAGATGCCGGCGGCGCGGTCGCCGCTGGAAACCAGCGGCACGTAGTTGCTTTCGATGTAGGGCAGCAGGGTGAATTCGCCCGGCATGTCGCGTTCCTCGATGCGTTCGGCGACGTACGACAGCAAGGGCAGGGACTGGCGCAGCGATTCGGCGAAGCCGGTCGGGTCGGCGCTGAACCAGCGCGCCAGGCGCCGCACGTCATCGTTGTAGTCGCAATCGGGAAGAGCAAAGCGGCTGCGCAACTGTGCCCATGGCGAAAGTTCGCCGACAGGTACGCGAACGGTGGGCGGAGGTGGGGATTCGACGCGGGCAAGGGCGGTGGCAGGCTCCGGCCCCGGAGCGGCAAGCACGGGCTTGCGCGGCGCCGTGCCGCACGCGGCCAGCAGCAGGCACGCCCCGCCGAGCGCCGTGCAACCGCCGCCCAGAATTGCCATGCGCCAGTCGCGCACCGGGGCGAATCCGCGGCGCGCGACGCTGGCGGACCGGCCAGAGCGATTCATCCCAAGGCCCCTCCCCGGGCAAAAACGGGCGGGCACTATAACAGCGAACACGTAACTCACCGTTACCCGGCATCGTGCGGTGCAGCATGCGGGTTTACCCGCCGCCGCGATTTCGCGCACAATCGCGGTTTGTCCGCAGCCTGCGAAGTTTGTCGATGGCCGACGCCGCAAACCCCTATTCGAGCGCGCCCATGCAGGCGCTGCTTGCGCGCGAGATGGCCGCGCTGGCGCCGATCTTGTCCGGTGCCTATGGCAATTGCGGTCTGGTGCTGCGCCCGCGCCAGGGCGATGCGGCTTTGCCACCGCATTTGCTCGGCAAGATCGTGGAACTCGATATTGAAGCAGACGGGCTTTTTTCCGGCGCGGTTCGCTGCGCGCCTGGGCAAATGCCGTTCGCGAGCGAAAGCTTCAAGCTGCTGATCGCACAACACGCTTTCGAACAGATCGCCGATACCGATGCCTGTATTGCGGAACTCGCGCGCGTACTCGCGCCAGAGGGCATCGTGCTTATGCTCGGCTTCAACCCGCTCGGAACCTGGCGGCCCTGGCTGCTGCGGCACGCGCGTGGCTTGCGTTTGGGTTCGGCTCATGCCTGCAAGTCGCTGCTGGCGCGCGAAAGGATCGACACCCTGCAGTTGCGCTTTCCCGGATTGCTGTGGCCGCATGTGCGCACGACGACGGGACTGGAAACGGCCAGGCATTCGCCGCTTGCACGGTTTGGAAGTTCGTGGCTGCTGATCGCGCGCAAGCGCCGCAGCACGTTGACCCCGATTCGCCTGCGCAAGGCGGTGCGCGAAGCGGCGCGTGCACCGCAACTGGCGCCGGGTGCGCACAGGAACTGCGCGTGACGGCGGCGCGCGTGGACATATTCACCGACGGTGCCTGCCTGGGCAACCCGGGCCCGGGCGGTTGGGCGGCGTTGCTGCGCTACCGGACCGTGGAAAGGGAAATCTCGGGTGGGGAGCGCGCGACCACGAACAACCGCATGGAACTGATGGCGGCGATCCGCGCCCTGGAAACGCTGCGCCGCGGCAGCAGCGTACACCTGACCACGGATTCGCAATACGTCCTGCAGGGCATTGAGCAATGGCTGCCGCGCTGGCAGGCGAACGGCTGGCGCACAGCCGACCGCAAGCCGGTGAAGAACCAGGATTTGTGGCAGCGCCTCGCAGCCGCCATGCTGCCGCATCGCGTCCAGTGGCAGTGGACACGCGGGCACGCGGGGCATCCGGAAAACGAACGCGTCGATGAATTGGCGCGCGTGGCGGCGCAAACCGCGGCAGCAACGCAATGAGACAAGTCGTCCTGGATACCGAAACCACGGGCCTGGAAGTCGGCAAGGGGCATCGCATCATTGAAATCGGTTGCATTGAGCTGGCCGAGCGCCGACCGAGCGGAAAACGCTTTCATCGCTACCTGAATCCGCAGCGCGCTGTCGACGAGGGCGCGCGCGCCGTGCACGGGATCAGCGACGAGTTTCTCGCCGACAAGCCGCGCTTCGGCGAGGTCGCAGCAGAATTCCTGGAATTCATCTCCGGCGCTGAACTCGTCATCCACAATGCCGCGTTCGATGTCGGCTTCCTCGATGCGGAACTGGCACTGGCCGATCCGGGCTTTGGCCGTATCGCCGACTACGCCAGCGTGCTCGATACGCTGACGCTGGCGCGCGAGAAATATCCCGGCCAGCGCATATCGCTCGATGCCCTGTGCAAGCGCCTGAACATCGACAACCGTCACCGCGAATTGCACGGCGCCTTGCTCGACGCGCAACTGCTCGCGGACGTGTATCTGGCCATGACCGGCGGACAGGGCGATCTGGGTCTCGCCAGTGCAGCGACCGCGGCCACGCCGGCGTCGACCGCGGCGGCGCAGTCCATCGCGCGCCAGCCGCTGCGCGTGCGTCGCGCGGACGCGGCCGAGGCAGCGTTGCATCAGGCGCGCTTGCAGATCATCGACAAGGCCAGCAAGGGCCGCTGCCTGTGGCGCGCCTGAGGGCCTGACGGTATGATCGGGCGGCCGATTTGGCCCGTCCTGGGGAGGAAGGCGATGAATGCGATAACGACGCTGCTCGCGGCAACGATGCTGTGCGCATCCGGCGCGCACGCCGAAACGGCGGTCGAGGCCATCGCCGCGCACAAGCACATGGGCGTGGCCACGTGCAGCAGCAGCGTCTGTCACGGCGCATCGCAGCCGTTCCGCGATTCGGACATCGCGCAAAACGAATTTGCGGTCTGGCAGGAATTCGATCCGCATGCTAAGGCCTATCAGGTTCTGGAGCAGCCGCGCTCGCAGGAAATCGCGCGCAAGCTCGGACTCGGCGATGCGACCAAGGCCAAGGTTTGCCTGGATTGCCACGCCGACAACATGCCCGCCGGCGATCGCGGCGAGCGTTTCCAGATTTCCGACGGGGTCGGCTGCGAGGCCTGCCATGGCGGCGCGGAACTGTGGTTAAACTCGCACGCCGACCGCAAAATCACCTATGCGGACGATCTGGCCAAGGGCATGTATCCGACTGCCGATCCGATCAAGCGCGCGCAGCTTTGCCTGTCCTGCCACATGGGCGAAAAGGAACGCATGATCACGCACCGGATCATGGGTGCCGGCCATCCGCGCCTGTCGTTCGAACTGGATACTTTCACCTGGCTGCATCCGCATTACAAGATCGACGCCGACTGGATCAAACGCAAGGGCGATTGGAACGGCGTGCGCGACTGGGCCGTGGGTCAGGGCGTGGCCGCGGAAAACCTGCTTGGGCTGCTGCTCGATCCGAAAACCGGCTGGCAGGGCATTTTCCCGGAACTGGTGCTGTTCAATTGCCAGGCCTGCCACAAGCTGATGAAGGACAACAATTGGGGTCCGCGCCAGGGTACCGGCTTGGGTCCGGGCGTGGTGCGCCTGAACGACGCCAACCTGGTGACATTCCGCTATGCCCTCGCGCCCGTCGACAAGGCGGCGGCACAGCGCGTGTTCGAGCAGACCCGCGCCTTGCATCAGGCGACCACGCAAAGCCGCGAGGGCACCTTCGCGGCCGCACGCGTGTTGAACGCGACGCTCGAGAGCTTGCTGCCCAAGGTGGCCGCCTACGATTACGACGAGGCAAGTTTGAATCCCATCCTTGCGAGCATGCTCGCCGATGCGCAGCAGGGAGAATTCCGCGATTACGCCGCGGCCGAACAGGCGGCGATGGCAGCGCAATCGCTGGTGGTCGCGTTCGAGAACGACGGCAAGCTGGACAAGGCGCACGCGCAGACGCTGCACGCCAGACTCGATGCCTTGTACGCCACGGTGAAGGACGAAGACCGTTATGCCATGGTGCCCTTCGTGGCGGCGTTGAAGGATTTGCGCGCCGCGGCGCCGTGAGTTTCGTGAAATGACCGATAGCGTAAACGTACCCGGCTACAAACTGGTTCAGAAAATCGGCGAAGGCGGCATGGCCACGGTCTATCTGGCTGTGCAGGAATCGCTCGACCGCGAAGTGGCGTTGAAGATCATGTCGCCGGCACTGGCCGCGAACGAGACTTTCCGCGAGCAGTTCATGAAGGAAGGCCGCATTGCGGCCAAGCTCACGCATCCGCACCTGATGACGGTGCACGACATCGGCTCGGAAAGCGGCGTCTACTACCTCGCCAGCGAATACCTGCCCGCCGGCACCCTCCGCGACCGCATGCAGCGTCTGAACGTCGCCGAAGTGCTGGAGATCATCCGCGACGTCGCCTCGGGGCTTTCCTATGCGCACGAGATGGGTTTCGTGCATCGCGACGTGAAGCCCGGCAACATCATGTTCCGCAGCAACGGTTCGGCGGTGCTTGCGGATTTCGGCATCGCCAAGGCGATCAAGTCGGTCAGCGCCGCTACCATGGCCGGCAACGCCATCGGTACGCCCGATTACATGAGCCCGGAGCAGGCGCAGGCGACGCCGGTGGATGGGCGTTCGGACCTGTACAGCCTTGGCGCCGTCCTCTTTGAATGCGTGGCCGGGCACAAGCCCTACGAAGCCGGCGATGCCTATGCGGTCGCGCTGATGCACGTGACCGAGCCGGTGCCGAAATTGCCGGAAAAACTTGCCTGGCTGCAGCCGCTGATCGACAAGTCGATGGCCAAGCAGCCGGCCGACCGCTTCGCCACGGGCGATGCGTTCGTTGCCGAGCTCGATCGCCTGCTGGCGGCCAATCCGCAGATGGACGCGGCATTGCGCGAATCACGCAGTGCGCGGCGCCGCGCCGTCGCGGCAGCCAGCGCCGCGAATTCCGCTGCAGCGCCGGCGCAGGCGAGGAAATGGATTTACGTTGGCAGTGGCGTCGCCGCCGCCGTTGTCCTGGCCGCGCTGTCGTGGGTGGTCTGGCATGGGAAAGCGGGAACCCCCGCGGCACCGGTCGCAACCGGCGTGCCGGTCGAATCCGCTGTCGCCGTGGTGCCTCCGCCGCCACCCGAAAACGCGGTGGCCGATGCGCAGCTGGCACACCTCGATCTGCCGACGCTGCTTTCCCGCGGCGACGACTATTTCGACTACGGCCAGAAGAACGGCGGCGAGAAGATGAGCTTCCCGCCCGGCGACAACGCCATCGACATGTTCCAGGAAGTACTCAAGCGCGATCCCGCAAATGCGCGGGCAACGCAGGGCCTGCAGAAGATCGCGGCGTTTTATGCGAACGGCGCGCAGTCGGCGCTGAAAAACGGGCTGTATACCGGCGCAGACGTGCTGGTCGAATCGGGCCTGCGCGCGGACCCTAAAAACGCGCAGTTGCTGCAACTCAAGGCGCAACTAGCGAAAGCCGAAGACGGCGGCTGAATCTCAGCGGTCGCGGATCAGGATCACCGTCACGTTGTCCGAACCGCCGCCTTCGAGCGCGGCCAGGATCAGGTGATCGACGCATTCCTGCGCAGACAGGTCCTGGCGAACCAGCACGGCGCCGATGTCCTTGTCATCGACCTCCTCGGTCAGGCCGTCCGAGCACAACAGCACCTGCATGCCGGGTTGCAGGCTGCCGCGGATGGTTTCCACGCGCAGACTTTCCGGGTCGGTGACGCCGAGCGCCTGGGTGACGACGTTGCGATGCGGATGCGTACGCGCCTGTTCGTGCGTGATCGCACCTTGCTGGATCAGTTCCTGCACGTAGGAATGGTCGCGCGAAAGCTGCTTGAGCTCGCCGTTCCACAAGTACACGCGGCTGTCGCCGACCCAGCAGATTTCGTACTCGTTCTCGTGCAGGCGCATGGCGGCGATGGTGGTGCCCATCGGCAATGCTTCGGCCTTGCGGCTGGAGTGCTGGATGATTTCCTCGTCGGCGCGTTGCACGGCCTGAGCCAGCGGCGCCCCTGCCGCGACTTCGCGCACCACCGCGTCGCGTGCGATCGCGCTGGCGACTTCGCCGTGTTCGTGGCCGCCCATGCCGTCGGCGACCAGCCACAGGCCAAGCTCGGCGTCGGCATAGTAGGTGTCTTCGTTATGCTCGCGACGCAAGCCGACATGGGTGCTGTGGCCGAACTCGATCATGCTGGCTGTGTCATCCCCATGCGCGGGCCGCGATTTGCACGGCCCCCTGCGCGATGGGCATAGCATGCCGCGCCGGCGGCAGCGCGCGCAAGTAGGGCCAGCGCAGGACGGCGCATCCGTTCAGAACTCGATGCGGATGCCGATGGACAGCCGGTCGGCGTGCGCACCCGAATAACCGGCCATGTGCTCGTAGTACACATAGCCCGAGCGCCCTTGCGCGAACACCGCGTTCAGGCCAACGCCGATGTTGAAGTAGTTCGCATCCGGTGCCTGGTCGGTCAGTGAAATCGGGGTCTGCGTCGGATCGGCGAGGAAGCGCACCACCACGGTCTGCGGATTGTTGCGGAACTCGTGGTTCCATTCGACCACCGCGTTCGGCACCAATACGCCCCAGTCGGTGCTCATCGTGTAGCTCAGCCGGGCTCCGGCCACGCCGAGCAGCGAATCCATCGAGCGGCTCGCCACCGACGTGCCGAGTCCGGCACCGGCGGCGCCGGGAGCGGACATCGTTTCGCTGAAGCTGTCCAGGCTCAGGTGCGCATAGACGCCGCGCAGGTAGGGGCTGAAGGTCCAGGCCTTGCGGTTGAAATCCCTGCCTGCCGATAGCGAAAACGAATTCTGGGTTCCGCTCGGCGAGGCCGTCGCGGTCTGCGCGACCGTGGTCGTGCCGCCGGACAGGCTGGCGATCTGGTAGGCGATGTTGCGGCTCAGGTTGTAATCGAGCTGGTCGAGGATGACCGATCCTTCCACGTACCAGTCGCCACGATACCAGCTGAAGTAGCCGGTCAGGTTGTAACCATCGACGTCGGCCTTGCCCGCGCTCGCGTCGAAACTCGAATTGTTCTGGTTGTAGCCGAGCGCGGCACCGGCCACGAACGAATCGTTGAAGCGATAGTCCACGCCGGCGGTAAGAGAGGCGTTGTGGTAATCGAAGCCTGGGCGCGCGGCGGTGGCGTCGAAGCCACCACGCTCGATCATGCCGGTGGCGAAGAATCCCCAGCGCGAGAAGTCCTTGCCGACCTCGTCGTCCGCTTTCGGATCCTTGCGGAACAAGTCGCCGAGCATGGCCAGCGGCAGGCCGCGGCCGTCCTGGCTGAAGGTCAGGCCGCCGACGCTCAAGCCGGTGGCGCCCTGACGCAATTCGGCGAAACGGGTGTTGAGATTATTGAATTGCCCCAATTGCACGCCCTGGGCCAGACCGCGCTGCGGCAGCGCCTTGTTGTTGAGCATCGCGTTCAGCGCGCCCGGCACGTGCTGCGGATCGGTAGCGGAACCGACGACCAGTTCCGAACAGCGTTGCAGGAAATCCTGCTGCTGCGGCGTCAATGGAGTGGTCGAAGTCGCCAGGGCCGGACAGGCCTTGTCGATCGTGGTGGCCACACCTGTCTGCGTCGGCGACAAGCCGGGCAGATTGGCCACGCCGTTGTTGAAGTCGAAAGTCAGTGCCGGAATGGAGCTGGCGCCGGTGATTTGCGCAGTCACCGTGTAACTGCCCGGCAGCACGACGGTCAGGGTGTTTTGCGCAGTGCCATCGGCGCCGGTGGTCGTGCTGGCGCTTGCCAGTTTCGCGTTCGCGCTGGAGGCGCTCCAGGCGATGCCGACGCCGCTGATCGGCGTGCCGTCGGCCGCGGTGACCTTGACCACCAGGGGTTGCGAGGGCTGCCCGGGTACCAGAGCTTGGTTGTTACCGGAAACGATCGCAAACGTCGAGCTGCCGGCGTTGATTGCTGGAATGGCGATTGCGGTGAAGGTGATGCTGCCGGCCCCGGCGACCGTGGCCTGCACGATGTTCGTGCCTGGGCTGGATCCCAGCGTCAACGTGTTGCTGGTTCTGCCGTTGGCGTCGGTAAACGTTTGGGTCGTGGCAAGACTGCCGCCGCCTTGCAGGACCGTCCAGGTGACGGAAATCCCGCTCAGCCCGGACGGCCCGGAAGACTGCACATGGCTGCTGCCGCTGGCCGCAGGACCGATCTGCACGACGAAGGGTTGCAGGGTCGTCCCCACCGTTCCGGTCTGGCTGCTCCCGCTGATCGCATTTAGCGCCGGCGCATACGCGGTGACGCTAAAGCTCACGTGCACGCTCCCCAACGCGGCTTGTATCGTCGCCGCGCCCGCGGCAGATCCATAGGCGAACGTGATCGAGGCATTGCCATTGGTGTCGCTGACCGAGGCATTCGCGGAAAGCGTTGCCTGCCCGGTGCTCACGCTCCAGGCAACGGTCTGTCCTGCAAGCGGGTTCCCGTTCGGATCAGTCACCGAGACGACGAGCGGTGCGTTCCCGGCCGTTCCCTGCGGTCCGGACTGGTTGTTGCCGGAGGCGATTTGCAGCATCGGCTGGACGGCGGTGAGATTGAAATCCTGCACATAGTTTCCGCCCGTCACCGCGCAATATTGACAATAGGCGCGAACGAGCACCGGACCGGGCGTTGAGCCCAGTTTCACGTGGATGGAGGACGGGATCGAAATGCTGCCAATTCCAGACGCCGTTTCGTCGTAGGTCTGTCCGCCGCTTTCGACGATGGTCGCCGAACCGGACAGGACTGTCCAAAGCACATCGAAACTCTGCCCGTCGGCTCCGGCGGAATCGACACTTACGGTCAAGGGCTGTTGCAGCGTCATTCCGGTTACGCCGGTCTGATCAGTGCCGTTTACATAATTCAAATCAAAACAAAACGGATTGTTGACGCCACAACCCAAGGCAAGCATTGGCCAGGACAATGCCAGCAACAGCACAAGCAAGCCGGTTACCCGGAATACACGCCGCGTTGACGAGTGCGGCGCTAGTGTTATGGATTCATGGCGCATGACGTCACCTCCCCGCAACCGCCCTATAATCCAGTATAACGGGAAACCGCAAATGCGCCGCATTTCGATCCGGAGGGTGCGATGAACGCGAAGACGGGGATTTTTTCGAAGCGCGGCTTGCGGCCGCTGACCGTGGCCGCGGCCTTGTTGTGTTCGGCGACAGCGGGGATCTGGCTTCCGGCCGCTCCGTCATACGCTACCGTCACCACCCGCAATCCCGAAGATCTGCTGATCGTCGACTGTCTGCTGCCCGGCCAAGTGCGCAAGCTTGGCCGTTCGGCAACGTTCATGAGTGCGCGTCGCCCGATCCGCACGACGCAGGCGGACTGTGAAATCCGCGGCGGCGAATACGTTTCCTACGACCGCGCCAATTACCAGACCGCGCTCAAGGTCTGGATGGGCCAGGCCGAA
>DATIVQ010000228.1:0-3503 GCA_035465735.1 Rudaea sp. | reverse complement strand
TTATCGCGAGGCCGCCGCACACCGCCTGCACGCGGGCGCCGACATGCTGCTGCACGGCGCGCGCTTCGAACCGTGCGGGCTGACGCAGCTCTACGCCATGCAATACGGGACGGTTCCGGTCGTGCGCCGTGTCGGTGGCTTGGCCGACAGCGTGTTCGATGCGAATTCCGCTGCGCGGATCGCGAACGGATTCGTGTTCGACGAAGGTACCGGTGCTGCGCTGCGGCAGGCGGTTGACCGCTGCGTGGCAATGTACGCCGGCGAGCCGGATGCCTGGAATGCGCTGGTCGACCGCGCGATGGGGACCGACTTCAGCTGGCGCCAGTCGGCAAGGAACTACGCGCAATTGTTTTGCGAACTGGCTGGCGCGGATGGCGAATCGCCCGGCGCCGCAGACGCGGAGCGCAGGCAACGCCTGGCGACATGGAATGCGCGCTGCCGGCGACTGCGGCAGACCTTCCAGTCCGAGCCGATGCGCACTCCGGAGGCGGCATGAACGCGCACTTGCAGACCGCGACGCAGCTCTTCGTCGACCGCGCCGATGCCGGCCGGCAACTCGCACGGGCGCTGGCCGCGTTTCGTGGCAGCAAGCCGCTGGTGCTGGCGATCCCGCGCGGCGGCGTGCCGATCGGGCGCATCGTCGCCGATGCGCTGGATGGTGAACTCGACGTGATTCTCGTGCACAAGCTCGGTGCGCCGCAGAATCCGGAACTGGCCATCGGCGCGGTCGACGAAGACGGCGGCGTGCAGCTGGATGCGCTCGCCGGGCACCTGGGCATCGGTCGCGCTTACGTCGAGCGCGAAACCGCGCGCCAACTCGCGCAGATCCGCCGGCGGCGCGAGATGTACGGTCGCTGCTGCCCGCGCCGCGATCCGGCCGGGCGCGTCGTCATCATCGTCGATGACGGTCTGGCCACCGGCGCGACGATGCACGCAGCGATTCTGGCGGCGAAAGCACGCAAGGCGGCGCGTGTGGTGTGCGCCGTGCCAGTCGCCGCGCCGGGCAGCCTGGAGAAAGTCGCCGCGACCGCCGATGCCGTGGTGTGCCTGCTCGAGCCGGCGGATTTCTACGCGGTCGGGCAGTTCTATGAAGATTTCGCCGCCGTCGAGGACGACGAAGCGCTTGCCGCGCTGACGCAAGGGCAGGTACCGCCGGCGAACCTGCCCGGTGCCGTCGTCTCGCGCCGCGTGCAGATCCCGGTCGACGGCGTGGCGCTGCCCGGCGACCTCGTCATCCCGGCGGACGCGGCCGGCATCGTGGTGTTCGCGCACGGCAGCGGCAGCAGCCGCTCGAGTCCGCGCAACCAGCTCGTCGCCGATGCACTGCATCGCCTGGGCATGGCCACGTTGCTGTTCGACCTGCTGACGCCGCAGGAAGACGAGCATCGCGCGGCGCGGTTCGAGATCGACGTGCTCGCGCTGCGCCTGGAATCCGTCGTCGACTGGGTAGGGCGCGACTCCATGCTGAGCGGGCTGAAGATCGGGCTGTTCGGGGCCAGCACCGGCGCTGCCGCGGCGCTCGCGGTCGCCGCGCGACGGCCCGAGGCCGTGGCCGCCGTCGTTTCGCGCGGTGGCCGTCCCGACCTGGCGGGCGACCGGTTGCTGGCGGTCGTGCGTGCGCCAACGCTGCTCATCGTCGGCGGCGCGGACACCGAGGTGCTGGAACTCAACGAACAGGCGCGTGCGCACATGCCCGGCCAGGTCGAGATCGCCGTGGTGCCGCGGGCCACGCATCTGTTCGAGGAAGCTGGCGCGCTCGAGCGCGTGGCGTCGCTGGCTGGCGACTGGTTCCGGCGCTGGCTGCGCCGGGACGACGACGTAGGCAACGAGATTTGATCGGCAGGCAGACAAGCGAGGTGCGGCATGAAACTCACGCTCAGCGTCATCAAGGCCGACATCGGCTCCATCGGCGGCCACATCCGGCCATCGCGCGCCCTGCTCGACCGGGTGCGCCAGATCGTCGAGCATGAATGCGGCAAGCTGCTTGTCGATGCGCGGGTCAGCGCCACCGGCGACGACGTCGCGATCCTGATGACGCACCGGCATGGCGCCGGCGCCGAAGCGGTGCACAAGCTGGCGTGGGACGCCTTCCTCGCTGGCACGCAGACGGCGCGCCGGCAGGGACTCTACGGCGCCGGCCAGGACCTGCTCAAGGACGCGTTCTCCGGAAACGTCCGCGGCATGGGCCCGGCCGTGGCGGAAATGGAATTCGACGAGCGTCCGGCCGAGCCGTTCGTGTTCTTCGCCGCCGACAAGACCGATCCCGGGGCATTCAACCTGCCGCTGTATCTCGCTTTTGCCGATCCCATGAATACGCCAGGATTGTTGCTGTCGCCGGAACTTGCCAAGGGCTTCCGCTTCACGATCATGGACGTCAATCACACCGAAGGCGACCGCATCATCGAGCTGAATGCGCCGGAAGACCTGTATGCGATCGCCGCGTTGCTGCGCGACACCGAGCGCTATGTCGTCGAGTCGATCCACTCGCGCGCATCCGGCGAGCAGGCCGTGGCGGCGTGTACCACCCGTCTGCACAACATCGCCGGCAAGTACACCGGCAAGGACGATCCGGTGATGCTGGTGCGCGTGCAGAAGGATTTCCCGGCGACCGGCGAAGTCATCGCGCCGTTCGCGCTTGGCGCGTTCGTCGCCGGCGGCATGCGCGGCTCGCACAACATGCCGCTGATGCCGGTACCGCTCGAAAGCGGCATCAGCTACTTCGACGGACCGCCGATCGTCACGTGCGCGGCGGTCTGCATTCATGACGGCCGCTTCACCGAGGCGCAGGACGTGTTCGCGCATCCGTTCTGGGACCGCGTGCGCACGCATGTGGCCGACAAGGCCATCGAGATGCGGCGACAGGGTTTCTTCGGTGCCGCGATGCTGCCGATGAACGAACTGGAATACACCGGCATCACGACGACGCTGCAGGCACTCGACGCGCGCTTCGCGATGCGTCCGCTCGAGCAGCCGAACCGGATCTTCAAGACCGCCGCACTGGGCTGATTGGGAGAGACAAACATGCAGCGACCGCAAATCTCATCGACCTCGCATCTTGTGGTGCGCATCATCGTCCTCGCCGTCCTCGCGTTGCTGGCGCTGGCATTCGCCGCACGCGTCGAAGGGCTTTGGTAGGAGCTGCCGCCGATGCGCCCGATCCTGATCGTGTACTACAGCCGCACCGGCGTCACGCGCCATGTCGCCGAACGGATCGCCCGGCGCGTCGGCGCGGACACGGTCGCGATCCGCGACGTGCGCTCGCGCGACGGCGTGCTCGGCTACGTGCGTTCGGCGATGGAAGCGATGCACGGAACGCTGCCCGAGATCGAGCTGCCGCCGCTGCGCCTGTCCGACTGCGACCTGGTCGTGCTGATGGCGCCGGTGTGGGGCGGGCATGTCGCCAGCCCGATGCGCCGCTTCCTGCACGATCATGCGCACGAGCTGCGGCGCGTCGCCTTCTGCTGCACGATGGGCGGCAGCGGCGCCGACGGCGCCCTGGCGGA
>DATIVQ010000227.1:0-1807 GCA_035465735.1 Rudaea sp. | reverse complement strand
TTGTCCGGATCCTGCACCATGCGTACGAAGACGTTACCGCGGTACAGTGCATCCTGACCGCCGCCATTGGCGACCAGCACGTCGCCGGCACGCAGCTGGCTGCCGTCAGTGTTGTGCATGATGTATAGCGTTTGATTGCGCGGTGCGGCGCTTGCTGCGGCGGCAACGCTCAGGCCTGCGAGTATTGCGACTGCGAGATTGGAACATTTCATCAAGTGAACTCCCGTTGGGAAGCATGTCAGCTTCCGAAATTGACCCCTCATTGCCATGAGGGCGTTCGCGTAGCCGCCGTTTCGGCGGTGCAGCCGGTTCCTTCCTGCAATCCGCTTGCACGCGTGCGCCGGATTACCGCGAGTGCGAGCCCGCAATCCGGAACGACGCTTTCCCTGAACCCCTGAACGCTTGTGTGCCGCGCGGATCATATCGATATCGCGCCGCTTGTCATTTCGCACTGCGGAACGCATTGTACGGACATTGTCGGCCGGTTCGGCCGCGTTATGAGACAGCCGGAGGGGTGTGGGATGATGTTGCCATGAGTCCAATCGCGATCCCGGGAATCTTGCTGCTGGTGGGCGCGGCCGCGACCGGCGTGGGCGGCCGCGTGACGGTTGCGCCGGCGCACCCGGGTCCGCAGCGCATCGGCGAGCCGGGAAACGCTCCGATGCAGAAGGCGTCCATCCGGCTGCTCGACGCGTATGGCCGCGTCGTTGCGCGCTCCGTCACCGGTGCGGATGGACGCTTCTCCGTGTTTGTGCCGGCCGGCGAATATTCGGTCGAGGTGGACGTGGGTGCGGCCGTGTTGCCGCGCTGCGGCTCGGCGCACGCGATCGTGCGGGACGGGGAAATGGCCGAAGTGGAGTTGGAGTGCGATTCGGGAATGCGCTAGGCGGTGGCAAATCGCCTAACGGCTCGCCTGCCGGCGCAACAGCAAGGCCAGCACAGGCGGCGTGACGATCGAGGTCAGCAGCGACATCGCCACGATCAGCGCGTAGGTGCGCGGCGGAAACACGCCGGCGGCGAGGCCGAGACTGGCCACGACCACGCCGACCTCGCCGCGCGGGACCATGCCGACGCCAACGATCAGCGCGCCGCGTTTGCCCAGGCTCAGCGCACCGAGCCAGCCGCCGATCAGTTTCGACACGATGGCGATCGCAGTGATTGCGGCCAGCACGAGCAAGGTATCCACACTGCCCAGTTGCGCCAATTCCACCCTGGTGCCGGTCATCACGAAAAAAAACGGCGTCATCAGTGCGAGCAACGGCTGGGTCTGGTGCTCCAGCGTCTCGCGCTGGCGGGTTTCCGAGGCGGCCATGCCGGCGAGGAACGCGCCGATGATCGCGGCGAGCCCGAATTGCGTGGACAGGAACGCGAGCCCGAGGCACAACGCCAGCACGATGCTGAATGGCGACAGGGGATTGATCGGCGCGTCCAGCAGGTTCGAGGCACGCCGCATCACGCGAGTGCCGACAAAGCCGATCACGACGACGAAACCCACGGCTTCGGCGAGTACGACAACCAGGTGCGACAGGCGCAATCCCTCGCCAGACTGCAGCGCGGTGACGATGCCGAGCAGGAGCATGGCCAGGATGTCGTCGATCACCGCCGCGCCGAGGATCACGCGCGCTTCTTCGCGTTGCAGCGCGCCGAGTTCCTGCAGCACGCGCGCGGTGATTCCGGCCGAGGTGGCGACGAAGGCGGCGGCGACGAAGAGCGACTTGGCCCAGTCGAATCCGGAACCGTGGGCCCACAGCGAGCCGAGCGCGAACGGCACGATCACGCCGAGCACGCCGACCAGAAAAGCGCTGCG
>DATIVQ010000226.1:0-9407 GCA_035465735.1 Rudaea sp. | reverse complement strand
AGGGACCGCCGGACGACGTCGTCAGCCGGCCAACGTGAACGGACCATGCGGATTCCCTCACGCGCGATGAGTGCGGCGATTACTTCATCTGGCTGGCGGCAAATTCCCAATTCACCAGGTTCCAGAACGCCTCGATGTACTTCGGCCGTGCGTTGCGGTAGTCGATGTAGTAGGCGTGTTCCCAGACGTCGCAGGTCAGCAGCGGGCGGTCGGCGCCGGTGATTGGCGTCGCGGCGTTCGCGGTACTGACGATGCCGAGCGAGCCGTCGGCGCGCTGCACCAGCCAGGCCCAGCCCGAACCGAACGTGCCGGCGGCGAGCTTGCTGAAATCGTCCTTGAACTGGGCGAAGCCGCCGAATGCTTTCTTGATCGCATCGGCGAGTTTGCCGGACGGTTCGCCGCCGCCCTTGGGGGACAGGCTGTTCCAGTAGAACGTGTGGTTCCAGATCTGCGCGGCGTTGTTGAACATGCCGCCTTGCGCCTTCTTGACGATGGACACAAGATCCATTGCTTCGAATTCGGTGCCCTTGATCAGGTTGTTGAGGTTCGTCACGTAGGCCTGGTGGTGCTTGCCGTAGTGGTAGTCGATGGTTTCGGCCGAAATATGCGGCGCCAGCGCGTCGCGCGCGTAGGGCAGGGCGGGAAGTTCGATGGCCATGGTGTTCTCCTTTGACTGAACCGATCATCAAGTATACGCGCCGCACTGCTACAATGCGCGGCATCCGCGCGGATGTTCCGCGCAGCCCGTCGTGAAGCCCATGGACACCATCGAACGCATCAAGCAGACCGTGCAATCCCATCCCATCGTGCTGTTCATGAAAGGCACGCCGCAGTTTCCGATGTGCGGATTCTCCAGCCGCACCGCGCAGGCACTCAAGGCGGTCGGCGCGGAGTACGCGTCGGTGAACGTGCTCGAGGATCCCGAAGTGCGCGCGAACCTGCCGCACTATTCGAACTGGCCGACGTTCCCGCAGTTGTTCATCAATGGCGAGCTGATCGGCGGCTGCGACATCACGTTGGAACTCTACGAGAGCGGCGAACTCGAGCGCATGGTCAAGGAAGCGAAGAAGGCCTGACCCGCGCATGTCCGCATCGATCAGCGTGCGCCTGCCGGCCAACTGGCAGGCGCCGTTCGACTATTTGCGCGAGCGCGTCGTGCTTGTTGCCGGTGCGGCCGGCGGCCTGGGTCGCGCCAGCGCGCTGGCTTGCGCGCGCGCAGGAGCGAGCGTGGTCCTGCTCGGCCGGCGCATCGCGCGTCTGGAAAAGGTCTACGATGAAATCCTTGCGCTGAAAACGGCTCAGCCGGCGATCTATCCGCTGGATCTGGCCGGGGCCTCGCCGCGCGATTACGCGGAACTGGCGGCAACCATCGAACGCGAATTCGGCCGGCTCGACGGCATCGTGCATGCCGCGGCGCATTTCGAGGGCCTGCAGCCTGCGGCCGACATCGAAGCCGATGACTGGCTGCGCGGCATTCATGTGAACCTGTCCGCGCCGTTCCTGCTTACCCAGGCCTGCCTGCCCCTGCTGCGCGAAGCGGTGCAGGCCAGCGTCGTGTTCGTGCTCGACGACCCGGCGCGCATGGGTCGTGCCTACTGGGGCGCCTATGGCGTCGCCAAGCATGCGCTCGCCGGACTGACTGCGATCCTGCGCGAGGAATGGGAATCCACGTCCGTGCACGCGCACGCGCTGCTGCCGGCGCCGATGCGCACCCGCCTGCGCGGTGCCGCGTACTACGGCGAGAACGCGCTCGATCTGCCGCTGCCGGACGCCACGGCGGATGCGGTCGTGTACCTGCTCGGCGCGAACGGCGCGACGACGCGGTCCACGCTGGACCTGCGCTGAGCGCGTTGTGCTATAAAACGCAGCAATCATTGCCGGGGATAGCGCCGTGGAGCACAGTCTGAGCACGCTGTCGGCGGGCGTCCTGCTGTTCCTGATCCTGGATCCGCTCGGCAATATCCCCCTGTTCCTGAGCCTGCTCAAGAACGTGGCGCCGGAGCGCCGCCGCCGCGTGCTGGTGCGCGAGCTGCTGATTGCCCTCGCGGTGCTGTTCGCCTTCCTGTTCGGTGGCGGTTATGTGTTGTCCGCGCTGCAGTTGCGCCCGGAATCGGTCAGCATCGCCGGCGGCATCGTGCTGTTCCTGATCGGCGTGAAAATGATCTTTCCGCCGCGCGAAGGCGGTATTTTCGGCGGCGCGACCGGCATGGAACCCTTCATCGTGCCGATGGCGATTCCCGGCGTGGCCGGTCCCTCGGCGATGGCCGCATTGATGCTGTTGACCAACTCGCATCCGGGTCGCACGGCGGACTGGAGCATTGCCTTGTTCTGCGCCTGGTTCGCCACGGCGCTGATCCTGCTGTCCTCGACATACCTGTTCCGCTGGCTCGGCGCCAGCGTGCTGACCGCGCTGGAACGCCTGACCGGCATGCTGCTGGTGGCGCTGTCCGTGCAGATGTTTCTGGATGGCGTGGTCGTGTACCTGGGCAAACATTAGCCAGTAACGTTCCCGTAACGACGCACGGATAGATTCACGCCGGCCAACGTGCGCAAAATCTCGGGATTTTGTTAAACTTGGCTTAAGCGGGGATGTTGGTTCCCGTTAAACGTGGGTAACTGTCAGGGTTGCTGCAGGCAAGTCGGCCCATGCAGCACGGCAATGTGCCGTTGGATCGGCATTCAGTGAGGGGAAATCAGATGAACAAACGATTCGGGATGCATGTCTTGTTGTGGCTGCTGGCGTCGATGCTGGCCCTGTCCAGTGCTTTCGCGCAGACAACCACGTCGTCGCTGTCCGGCCGCGTCACCGATGCCGCCGGCAATCCGGTGGCCGGTGCCACGGTGCGCATCGTGCACGTGCCTTCCGGCACGGCCTCGGTGACGACCACCGACGCGAGCGGCCGCTATATCGCGCAGGGCTTGCGCGTCGGCGGTCCGTACCATGTCGAAGCGACGGGCAAGGGCATCAAGGAAATCGATGCCGACAACGTGTACCTCGAACTCGGCCAAGTCGGCACGGCCAACCTGGCCGCAGCGGCCGCGACCCAGCTCGAAGGCGTGACCGTGACCGCGTCCGCCCTGGACGCCACCTTCAATCCGGACAACAAGGGCCTTGGCACGAGCGTCAGCGGGCGTGCGCTGGAAACCGCCGTCAGCGGCAACCGCTCGCTGGACGACATCGCGCGGCTCGACCCGCGCATCACCGTCACCGACCAAGGCGACGGTTCTATCTCGCTGGCCGGCCAGAACAACCGCTACAACGCCATCACCGTGGACGGACTGTCGGTGAACGATCCATTCGGCCTGAACGCCAACGGCCTGGGCTTCACCGGCTCGCCGATCTCGCCGGACACCATCGCCGCCTACGAAATCAAGGCCACCGATTACGACACCGCTTTCGATTCGGTCGGTGCCAACATCAACGCCGTCACCAAGTCGGGTACCAACGAGTTCCATGGTTCGGTCTACGGCGCGTACACGGACGGCAGCAACATGATCGGTGAAAGCCGTGCCGGCGCCAACTACACGGGTTTCGACCAGAACAAGACCTACGGCTTCACCGTGGGCGGACCGATCATCAAGGACAAGCTGTTCTTCTTTGCCGGATACGAAGACCAGAAGGTCACCGGCATCCAGGGCGTCGGCACCGATGCCGTCTCCAATGGCGATCTCAGCCAGGCGCAGGTGGATGCGGTCGCCCAAGCGTTCCAGTCCATCGGCATCGATCCGGGCACCAATGGTGGCGGCGGCAGCGGCCTGACCCAGGAAGACAAGCGTTCCCTCGCCAAGCTGGACTGGAACATCAACGACAGCCAGCGTGCCAGCTTCACCTACCAGCGTACGGAGGAGACCAAGCCCACGCCGTACTCCGGCTACGTGAGGCCCAACAGCGTCATCCTGTCCAGCGACTTCTACACGGTCTCCAGCAAGACCGACAACTATTCCTTCCAGTTGTTCAGCGACTGGACCGACACGTTCAGCACCGAGTTCAAGCTCGGCTACCAGAAGTACGACAACACCAATGGCGCGGCCAAGAACCAGCCTGAGGTATTCGCCTGCTTTACGGCCACGGCGGCCAGCTGCCCCAACTACGCCGGCAGCATCCCCAGCAGCGTCGACTGGGTCATCGCGGGCGAAGACCGCTACCGCCACGAGAATTCGATCGCCAGCAAGCGCCTCAACGGCACCTTCGCCGGTACCTGGCACCTGGGCGACCACGTGGTCAAGGCCGGCTTCGACTACCTGAGCAACAAGACGGCCGATGTTTTCGGCCAGTTGCTGCATGGTTCCTACGGCTTCTACGACAAGAACGGCAATGGCACCCCCGCGGACGAGATCGCCGCCGGGGACTATGGCACCTACGTCGTGAATATCCTGCCGATCGGCGTCACCCTGGCCGACAGCGCCGGTACCTGGAAATACAGCCAGATCAGCCCATTCCTGCAGGATACCTGGCAAGCCACCGACCGGTTCTCCCTGACCTATGGCGTGCGCGTCGACATGCCGAACTCCGATCATGCGCCGCCGGTGGCGATCGACCCGGCGACCGGCGTGAGCTACTGGCAGGAGCGCTTCGGCTACGCTCCCAATACCTCGCTGGGCGGCAAGAATACGGTCGTCGAGCCACGCGTGGCCTTCAATTACGCCTTCGACACCGAGCTGCGGATGCAATTGCACGGCGGCGTGGGCCTGTTCCAGAGCTTGCCGCCCACCGTGTGGCTGTCCAATCCGTATATCAACAACGGCGTGGTCGGAGCGAAACAGTTCCGGAGCACCGATCCGGGCACCTATCCCTTCAGTTCCGATCCGTACAACCAGCCAGGGCCTGGACCGGTCGCGTCCGGCGTGTGTACCGCCTCCGCCAGCTGCCAGATCGATACCCTCGATCCGAACTTCAAGCTGCCGACATCGTTGAAGTTCAACCTGGCCTTCGACTCCGAACTGCCGTGGTGGGGCCTGGTCGGCTCGGCCGAGTACATGATGATCAAGGGCAACGATGCCATTGCCTATATCGCACCGAACTTCGGGGTGCCGAACGGCACCTTGCCGGACGGACGCAACTCGTACTGGAAGACTGCCGGCACCTCCGGCACCGGCACCAACTTCGGCGCCTATCCGGAGATCAGCACCCACTCGACGGAACTGACCAATACCAGCCAGGGCATGAGCAATTCGCTGACCCTGGCGCTGAGCAAGCCGTGGGCAAACGGTCTGAGCGGTACCGTCAGCGCCACTTTCACGCATGCCACCGACGTCAACCCGGGCACCAGTTCGCAGGCTTATTCGAACTTCAACTACAACGCGCGGGTCAACCCGAACGACATCACTGCGGCGAACTCGCGCTTCAACATCCCGCTGTCGTTCAAGGCGGCGTTGAACTGGGAACACGCCTTCTTCGGCGACAACAAGACCACGGCGTCGCTGTTCTACAACGGCCACAGCGGCCTGCCCTACAGCTGGACCTTCGGCAGCGACGTGAACGGCGACAGCCTGGCCTTCGATGACCTGGCCTACATCCCGCTGAAAAACGACCCGCTTGTGAGCTATGGCACTGCCACGCAGGCGCAGATCGATGCCTTCAATGCCTACATCGACGGCAACTCGTACCTGAGCAAGCACCGCGGCCAGATCGCCGGACGCAATGCCTCGAACTCGCCCTGGGTGAACCAGCTCGACGTGGGCCTGCAGCAGGAACTGCCGGGCTTCTTCGGCAAGGACAAGTTCGTCGTCCGCCTGGACATCTACAATTTCCTGAACCTGCTCAACAAGAATTGGGGCGACGTCGACAACGCCGGTTTCTTCGGTACGCGCTACCTGGTTTCCTCCGCGTCGGTCGCCAATGGCCAGTACGTCTACAACCTGAGCAAGCCACCGCAGGCTTACACGTTGTACGACAGCTACACCAATCCGGCACGTGTGGTTTCCCGCTGGCAGCTCCTGCTGACCTTGAGGTACACGTTCTAGACTGGGTCGCACTGATCGGTCCGAAAACGGCGCCCATGGGGGCGCCGTTTTCTTTTGCGTTACACTTCTGGACATGGATAGCCAAACGAATCCCGCAAGACTTCCCACCGTCAACGCACGCATCGCACCGGTCGCCGGCATGGACGTCCTCTCGCGCAACGAAGTCACGCGCCTGCGCGACGCCAGCCAGGGCGGCCTCAACGCGCTGCTGCGACGCTGCGCGCTGGCCGTACTCACCTCCGGCAGCGAAAACGACAACGCGCTGGGGATATTCGAAAGTTACCCCGATTTCGAGATCCAGGTGCTGCAGCAGGACCGCGGCATCAAGTTGGAACTGAAGAACGCGCCGGCCAGCGCCTTCGTCGACGGCCGCATCATCCGCGGCATCCATGAACTGCTGTTCGCGGTGGTGCGCGACATCGTCTACGTCGCCAACCAGATCCAGGCCGGGCGCTTCGAACTGGGCGATTCGCACGGCATCACCCATGCCGTGTTCGAGATCCTGCGCAACGCGCGCGCGCTCAAGCCGAACCAGGAACCGAACCTTGCGGTGTGCTGGGGCGGACATTCCATCTCGCGCATCGAGTACGACTACACAAAGAAAGTCGGCTACGAACTCGGCTTGCGCGGCTTCGACATCTGCACCGGCTGCGGCCCCGGCGCGATGAAAGGCCCGATGAAGGGCGCGACCATCGCGCATGCCAAGCAGCGGCTGCGCTCGCGCCGTTATATCGGCATCACCGAGCCGGGCATCATCGCCGCCGAATCACCGAACGCGATCGTCAACAATCTGGTGATCATGCCGGACATCGAGAAACGCCTGGAGGCCTTCGTGCGCGCCGGCCACGGCATCATCGTGTTCCCGGGCGGCGTCGGCACGGCCGAGGAGATTCTCTATCTGCTTGGCATCCTGCTGCATCCGGCGAACGCCGGGATTCCGTATCCGCTGATCTTTTCCGGACCACGTGATGCGGCGGCGTATTTCGAGCAGATCGACGCGTTCCTGAAACTGACCCTGGGTGAGGAAATCGGCGCGCACTACCGCATCGTGACCGGCGACCCGGCGCACACCGCGCGTGCGCTCGCCGCCGGCATCGAAAAAGTGCGCCTGCACAGGCTCGACAACCAGGATGCGTTCTTCTTCAACTGGGCGTTGAATGTTGAACACGCTTTCCAGCAACCGTTCCGCCCGACGCACGCGAACATGGCCGCGCTGAACCTGCACCGCGACCAGCCGCGCCATCTGCTCGCCGCGGATCTGCGTCGCGCGTTTTCCGGCATCGTCGCCGGCAATGTCAAGGAAGACGGCTTGCGCGCGATCGCCGCGCACGGTCCGTTCGTGATCGACGGCGATCCGGAAATCATGCGCGCGCTGGATGCGCTGCTGACGAGCTTCGTCGGGCAGCAGCGCATGAAACTGCCGGGTAGTGCGTACGTTCCCTGTTACCGGATCAAGACCTGAAGGATTGAAAACGCCCGCTCGTCCCGAGCGCAGATCGCAGTGCCGAAGTCGAAGGAGGCCTGACCAGCGCTTCGACTTCGCTCGTTTTGCGGGCAGCGCTCGGTGCGAACGGCAGTCGCGGCATTACGCTTGACGCGCCGCCTGGCGCACGCTGCCGCGGTCGTGGCGGGTGAGTTTTTCCTTGTGTTTCTTGACCTGGCGATCGAGCTTGTCGGCCAGCGCGTCGATCGCCGCGTAAAGATCGGCGGCCTGGGCGTCGGCGTGGATGATCTTGTTGCTCGCGCAATGCAGCGTGGCTTCGGCTTTTTGCAGCAGCTTCTCCACGCTCAGGGTGACGGTGACATCGTGCAGATGTTCGAAGTGGCGGACGATGCGTTCGAGCTTGCCGACCGCGTAATCGCGCAGGGCGGGGGTGACGGCAACCTGATGACCGCTGACGTTGATCTGCATAATCTGCCTCCAGAAATGAACGGATGAGACGCTGTCCCGCGCTGGCGGGACATTGATTCAGACCTGCGCTTTTCGCCTGGGTTCCAATGTCCTCCTTCAGCCCAAACGGCTGCGTTCGTTGGACGAGGGAATGTGCAGCGCCTCGCGGTATTTGGCCACGGTTCGACGCGCCACCTCGATGCCGCGGCGGTTGAGCTCCGCGGTGAGGGTCTGGTCCGAGAGCGGACGCGCCGGCGTTTCCTCGTCGATCAGCTTGCGGATCATCGCCTGGATCGCGGTCGCCGAGGCGGCGCCGCCATCGACGGTGGTGACGCCGGAGGAGAAGAAATACTTGAACTCGAACGTGCCGCGCGGCGTGTGCAGGTACTTGCGCGTAGTCACGCGCGAAACCGTGGATTCGTGCATGGCGATTTCCTCGGCAATGTCGCGCAGCACCAGCGGCCGCATCGCCTCCGGCCCGAATTCCAGGAACGCGCTTTGCGCCCGCACGATCGCGCTGGCGACCTTGAGCACGGTGTCGGCGCGCGTTTCCAGGCTCTTGATCAGCCAGCGCGCCTCCTGCAACTGTCCGCGCAGGTACGAAGCATCGTCGCGCCGTGCGCGCGCGATCAGCGCCGCGTACTGCTGGTTGATCGCCAGTTTCGGCTGGCAGTTCGGGCTAAGGCCCACGGTCCAGCGGCCATTCTGCTTGAACGCGTAGGCGTCGGGTGCAACGTATTCGGCGTTGCCGGCGCCGATCTGCGCACCGGGTTTCGGATCGAGCGAACGGATCAGGGCGATGGCTGCGTCCAGCGCCTCGTCATCCGCATGCAATTGCCGGCGCAGTCGGGCGCGGTCGTTGCGCGCCAGCACTTCCAGGTGCTCGGCGGCGAGCGCCCGGGCCACGCTCCAGCCGGGCGTCTCCGGCGCGCAGGCGTCCAGCTGCACGCGCAGGCATTCGCTCAAGGAGCGGCTGCCGACGCCAAGCGGGTCGAACTGCTGGATGCGGTGGCGCACGGCTTCGATTTCGTCCGCACCCACCCGATACAGGCCGGCAAGGTTGGCTTGCAGCGTTTCGTTGCTTTCGTGCAGGTAGCCATCGTCGTCGATCGCCTCGATGATGGTCACGCCAATGGCGCGGTCGCGTGCCGACATCGAGGTGAGATTGAGCTGCCACAGCAGATGGTCGCGCAGGTCTTCGGGCTCGCTGTCCTGCGCTTCGAATCCGTCGGCGTCCTCCGCCGCAGGCGCTCCATAGTCGCGGCGTTCGAGCTCGAAATCCATCGGCTCGTCGTAGGCGGCTTCGTCACGCTCGGCCGCAGCCGTCTCGCTATCGGCTGGCGCATCGGCTTGCGCTTCGCCATTGATCGGCGTGTCCGGTTCGCCGTCGGCGCTGTCCGCTTCGGCCAGCTCGAGCAGGGGGTTGGATTCCAGCGCCTCGCGCAGCTCCATCTCCAGCTCGACGCTGGACAACTGCAGCAGCCGGATCGCCTGCTGCAATTGCGGCGTCAAGGCGAGCTGCTGGTTGATTCTGAGCTGTAACGCGGGCTTC
>DATIVQ010000225.1:0-4181 GCA_035465735.1 Rudaea sp. | reverse complement strand
CGTCCTTGGCGCCATCCGCGAGCACGGCGCCTTCGGAAACCTGGGAGCGGACGACATAGTCCTGATACGCCGGCAGTGCGATAGCGGCGAGGATGGCGATGATCGCGACCACGATCATCAATTCGATCAGGGTGAATCCGGCTTGCGGCTTGCGTGATGGCATTGGTGTCCCCCGGCACGTGGTATGGGGCAATAACGCAAGAATCGTACCAGCCCTGGTAGCCGCCGTTCAGTCGATGCCGAGCTTCTTGAGCTTGTAGCGCAGCGCGCGGAACGTGATGCCGAGCTTTTTTGCCGCCGCGGTCTTGTTGTAGCGGGTTTCGAGCAGGGCCTTTTCGATGGCCTCGCGTTCGAGATTGCTGATGTAACCCTCGAGACCGCCGTCGCCATCGGCGCCGGTATCGTCGTCCGCCTCGGCGGGAAGCACGGAGGCCTTTTGCGCCGAGGCGGGCACCAGGCGAAGGTCGTCCGGCTTGATCGTGTTCGCCTCGCACAGCGCCACCGCGCGTTCGAGCACGTTCTCGAGCTCGCGCACGTTGCCGGGAAATCCGTAGGCCAGCAAAGCGGCCAGCGCGTCGGGCGTGAGCTTGGCCGGCGCCTGGCCGCCGTCGGCGGCGAGGCGTTCGAGCACGCGTCCGGCAAGCTTGGGAATGTCGTCGCGGCGTTCGCGCAGCGGCGGCACGCGCAGTTCGATGACGTTGATGCGGTAGTACAGGTCCTGGCGGAAATGCGCGCTTTCCACCAGCTTGGCCAGGTTCTTGTGCGTGGCCGAGAGGATGCGCACGTCCACCGGCACCTCGGCGCGGCCGCCGATGGGGCGCACGGCTTTTTCCTGGATCACGCGCAGCAGTTTCACCTGCATGTGCACGGGCAGCTCGGCTACCTCGTCGAGGAACAAGGTGCCGCCGTTTGCGGCCTGGAAGAGGCCGTCCTTGTCCGCCTGCGCGCCGGTGAACGAACCCTTCTTGTGGCCGAAGAATTCCGATTCCATGAGTTCGGACGGAATCGCGCCGCAGTTGACCGGCACGAACGGCCCGGATGCGCGCGGGCCTTGCTCGTGGATCAGGCGCGCGACCAGTTCCTTGCCCACGCCCGATTCGCCGCTGATGTACACCGGCGCCTGACTGCGCGCGAGCTTGGCGATGGTGACGCGCAATTCCTGGATCGCCGGCGAATCGCCGAGCATCTTCGCCGCGCCCGCGCTCGGCGGTTCGGTCTTTTTTTCCTCGGCGAGCTTGAGCGCGGTCTGCACCAGCCGCCGCAACATCGCGATGTCCACCGGCTTGGAGACGAAATCGAAGGCGCCGGCCTTGAGCGCGTTTACCGCAGCGTCGACATTGCCGTAGGCGGTGATCATCGCCACCGGAGTCTCCGCGTATTTCGCGTTGATCAGCTCGATGATTTCCTGACCGGAACCATCCGGCAGGCGCATGTCGGTGAAGCACACCGCATAGCGCGCCTCGGCGAGGCGCTGTTTGGCTTCGCTCACGTTGCTCGCTGTTTCAACGCGCAGGCCCATGCGTCCGAGCGTGATCGTCAAAAGTTCGCGGATATCGCGTTCGTCGTCGATGACCAGGGCGGTGGGATTGCTCATGGTTTCAAGTATACGGGATGCGCGCGCGGATCAAGCCGCAGCCGAGCGTCGTACCAGCACCGGCGCGGCCGGCAAGGTGATGCGGAAGCAACTGCCGCCGCCGGCCACGGGTACGAATTCGAGCGTGGCCTGGTTCGCCTCGCACATGGTGCGCGCCAGGTACAGGCCCAGGCCCGTGCCGTATTCGTTTGTGGTGAAGAACGGTTCGAATATCTGCGCGGCGACTTTCGGCGGAATGCCGGGGCCGCGGTCGACGACTTCTATCAGCGGCGGACCCTTGTCGGTGAGCAGGCGCGCGACTACCCCCACGCGCGCCGGCTCGCCGGGCTGGCGACCGTAGCGCAGCGCGTTCTGCACGAGGTTCCAGACGACCTGCTGCAACTGCTGCGGATCGGCCAGCGCCTCGACCTGGCGCGCCTGCGTGATCGCGCGCAACTGGTCCTGGCCAATGTCGTTGCCGGCCTTGTATTCGTCGACGAAATGCTGCGCCCACACCGAAAGATCCAGGCTTTCCGGACGCGAGCGCTCGCGCCGCGACAGTTGCAGGATGTTCTCGACGATCTCGTTCACCCGGCTGCAGTGGTTGTTGATGATCTCGACCATGCGCTTGTCCTCTTCGGACATGGTCTCGGATTCGGCGAGCAGCTGCGCGGAATAGCTGATGGCGGCGAGCGGATTGCGGATTTCGTGCGCGATCGAGGCGGACAGGCGGCCCAGCGAGGACAGGGTCAGTTCCTCGGCGCGCCGCGACAGCAGCGAGGTATCGTCGAGAAAAATCAGCACGTTCTGGTCGTCGCTGGAGGCCAGCTTGGTGAAGCGCGGAATCACCTCGGGTACGCCCTCGGCCAGGGCCACGGCGGTGGAGTCGATCTTGCCGGTGGTGCGCCAGTGGTACAGGCGCCGCGACAGCTCGGGCGCTACGCTGCCGAGGTCGCGCTGTCCGGATTTGGGGTTGCCGATCAAGGCCCATGCCGATTCGTTCCAGCGGTGCACGCGGTTGGCGTCGTCCACCACCAGCACGCCGGTCTTCATGCGCCGGATGATGAGCTCGTTGATCTGGGCGAGGTTGGCGAGATCGATGCCGCGCTGTTCGGCCAGCGCCTCGGTTTCGCGCATCTGCCGGCCCAGCACCAGGGCGAGTGCGGTGATGGCGAAGTAGCTCAGGCCGTACAGACCGTATTCGATCAGGTTGCGCTCGCTGCCGTCGATGACGCGGCTGGCGAAAGACTGGCCGATGACGCACAGCGACGCCAGCGCGGCGAAGAATCCGGCCTGGCGCGGCGGCAGCAGCAGGGCGCCGGCGCCGATGTTGACCAATAGCAGCATTGCGATCGCGCTCGGCGGGTTGGCCAGCGCGAACAGGGCGACGGCGGTGGCGACGATGTCGAGTGCCAACATTGCCGCAACCTTGAAGCGCAGTTCGTGGCGCCAGTGTTCGGTGCGCAGCAACGCGTAGGCGGACAACAACAGGTAGGCGAGACCGTCGATGCGTCCGAGCAGCGGATGATCCAGCTGTACCCAACTCGTCAGCAACGGACTGAACATCAGCCCGGTGATGACTACCGCCTGCAGCACGCGGAACAGGTTGAAGAAATACAGTTCGCGGCGGTCGATGTCGCGCAGCGCGGGATCGGTGCGGGTGCGGGCGATGGTCGCGGAATTCACGGCATGGGCTTCGTTTGCCCGAGTATACCAATGCCGGCGGGAGTGGCGCGGCCTTTTTTTTGCCGCCGCGATTGGCCACAATACGCGACTCCCCGCCGTGCCGGCGAATCTTCAGCAACGCGGCACGGCTTCGTCCGAGGACTGCGATGAACTTCCACGAATACCAGGCCAAGCAATTGTTCGCCGACTACGGCATTCCGGTGCCGCCCGGCAAGATCGCCACCACGCCCGACGAGGCCGCCGCCGCGGCGCACGAGCTCGGCGGCGAGGAATGGGTGGTCAAGGCGCAGATCCATGCCGGCGGTCGCGGCAAGGCCGGCGGCGTGAAGCTTGTGAAATCCCCGGCCGAGGCGAAAGCCGCCGCCGCCAAGATGCTCGGCACCAAGATGGCGACGTACCAGTCCGGCGGCCGCGCGCTGCCCGTGAACACGGTGCTCGTGTGCGAGGCGACCGACATCGCCAAGGAACTGTACCTGTCGGTGCTCGTCGATCGCGCGACGAAGGCGATCTCCTTTATCGCTTCGGCACGCGGCGGCGTGGACATCGAACAGGTCGCGCGCGAAAACCCGGAAGACATCCACACGCTGGAAGTGAATTTCGTCGAAGGCGTGCAGCCCTACCAGTGCCGCAAGCTCGCCTTCGCGATGGGCCTGAACGCAAAGCAGGCCAATCAGCTCACGAAAATCATGACCGGACTGTATTGCCTGTTCAACGACAAGGACTTGTCGCTGGTGGAATTGAATCCGCTCGCAATCGTCAAGTCCGGCGACCTCGCCGCGCTCGACGGCAAGGTCAATTCCGACGACAACGCCGAGTTCCGCCACGCCGATCTTGCCGCCATGCGCGACGAATCGCAGGAAGATCAGGCCGAGGCCGTGGCGGCGCGCAACAACCTCAATTACGTGACCATGGACGGCGACAT
>DATIVQ010000224.1:0-10555 GCA_035465735.1 Rudaea sp. | reverse complement strand
CGCGCCCGATCGCGACGCTTTGCCTCGACGCGCAGGAGCGTTGGGAGCATCGGCAAAAGCAGATGGGTGATTGACCCTTGGGGTGCAGTGCTTCCGTGCGGCTGCGCCGCCCGGGTTACTTCTTTGTTCGTGCAAAGAAGTAACCAAGAAACACGTTCAGAGCGGGCCATCCACGGAGGAGCTGCACGCAGCTTCTGCAATGGGATGAAGGTTCCGGCTACAACCCGGTTGTTCAGGGTTGATGCGCTTTCCGCGCATATTCCTTGATCGTCGCCAGCATCGACGCCAGCCCGTTGCTGCGCGTCGGCGACAGGTGCTGGGCCAGGCCGATTGCGGCGATGAACATGGGTTCCGCGGCGAGGATTTCCCGTGCCGAACGCCCCGAATAGACGCGCAGCAACAGCGCGATCAGGCCGGAGACAATGGCCGAGTCGCTGATCGCGCGGAATTCCATGCGCTGCGCGTCGCCGTCCGGCACCAGCCAGACCTGCGACTGGCAGCCGTGCACCTTATGCGCTTCCGACTTCAGTTCGTCCGGAAACGGTGGTAGCTTGCGACCAAGGTCGATCAGGTACTGGTAGCGTTCGGTCCAGTCGCCGAAGAACGCGAATTCTTCGATGATCGCGTCCTGTTCGGCCTGCGCCGAATCCGCGCGGGGGATGTCAGGCTGTGCACTCATCAGCCTTGACCCTTTTCCAGCGTGCGCCCTGCGGGCCATCCTCGATCACGATGCCCTGCGCGGCGAGTTCGTCGCGGATGCGGTCGGCGGCGGCAAAATCGCGGCGTTTGCGCGCTTCGGCGCGTTCGTCGAGCTGGCGTTCGATCCACGCCGCATCGACGGCACCCGCCGCGCCCTTGAACCACTGTTCCGGATCGACCTGCAACAGACCCAGGAACTTGCCGGCGCCGAGCAGGGCCGCTTTAGCCGTTTTCTTGTCTTGTGGACTGGCGGATTTGCGCGCCGCATCGGCGAGCCGCGCGAGTACCGCCAGTGCCTCGGGCGTGTTGAGGTCGTCGGCGAGCGTCGCGAGCAACGCATCTGGCGCCGGTCCCGTTTCCGCCGGCACGCCGGCCAGGTCGCGCAAGGTGCCGTAAAGTCCGTCCAGCGTGCGGCGCGCCTGTTCCAATGCCGCGTCTGACCAATCCAGCGGCTGCCGGTAATGCGCCTTCATCAGCATGTAGCGCAGCAATTCCGGCGGATGCTGCTGCAGGAGTTCATGCAATTGCAGGGTGTTGCCGAGCGACTTCGACATCTTGCGCCCGTCGAACGTGAGCATGCCGTTGTGCAGCCAGAAACGCGCGAACAGCTTGCCGCCGTGCGCGCAGGTCGATTGCGCCACCTCGTTTTCGTGATGCGGAAAGATGAGGTCGTTGCCGCCGGCGTGGATGTCGATGGTTTCGCCCAGGTGCGCCGCGCTCATCGCCGAGCATTCGATGTGCCAGCCCGGACGGCCGCGACCCCACGGACTGTCCCAGCCGGGCAGGTCGGGCGTGGATGGCTTCCACAGGACGAAATCGGCCGGGTTCTTCTTGTAAGGCGCCACATCGATGCGCGCACCCGCGATCATCTCGTCGGTGGAGCGGCCCGAGAGCTGGCCGTAGTCCGCATACGAGGACACGTCGAACAGCACATGACCCTGCGCGGCATAGGCATGGCCGCCCGCGATCAGGGTCTCGCACATCGCGACGATCTGCGGGATATGCGCTGTCGCGTAAGGCACGATGTCCGGTGCATCGACGCCCAGCTTGTCCATGTCCCCATCGTAGGCGGTCGCATAGCGGCGCGTGATGACATCGATGGCGACGCCGGATTCGGACGCTGCCGCGTTGATCTTGTCGTCGACATCGGTGACGTTACGCGCGTAGACAACATGCGGCGCTCCGTACATCTGCCGCAACAGGCGCGCCAGCAGGCCGAACACGACCGGTCCGCGCGCATTGCCGATGTGCACGTAGTTGTAGACAGTTGGGCCGCACAGGTACATGGTCACGCGACGCGGGTCCGCGGGCGCGAAGTCCTCGACGCGGCGGGTGCGGGAATTGTGCAGGCGCAGTTGCATCGGCAGACCGTTTATCGCGATGCGGCATTGTAGCGCACGCATGCATTTCGTTCAGGATCGCATCGTCTGCGGACCGCGCCGTGGCGGGCTTTGCCTTAAGTCTCATTCAGCCTTTGGATGCTTAAATGCGCCCAATCAAGTCGTGCGGCAGAATGCCCGAACCCCCGATTACCAATGTGTTGCCAAGTGTTGAAACGTGCCATGAGTCTGTTGCGTATTCTCCCATTCGTCTTCGCGATGCTGCTTTCGATGCAGGCGTTCGCGCAGGCGCCTGCGTCGGCGGGCGAGGAGAATTCGCATTACGGCTGGGCGGACGTGCTGCGCGTGGATCCGGTCTACGACGACGATAGCGCAAGCCCGCCGCCGCAACCCTGCTACGAAGAGCAGGTCCCGATCACCGCGCCAGCCGATGCCGATGCACAGAACAAGCGCGGCATTTTCACCGCGATCGGCGCTTTCGTTGGCGGCATCCTCGGCAGCCAGTTCGGCAAGGGCAGGGGACACGTGGCGGCGACCGTCGCCGGCGCGGTTGCCGGCGGTGTGGCCGGCAACAACATTGCCGCGGCGGATGGCGAGAGCGGCGTTCGCCCGCAATACAAGACCGTGCGGCATTGTCCGCCGGCAGCGACGGCTCCGCGCAAGATAATCGCCTACGATGTCGAATACCGCTACCGCGGCGATGTCTACAGTTCGCGCATGGCTTACGATCCCGGCGACCGTTTGCGTGTGCGGGTGGCCGTGGCGCCTGCGGAATAGACGTCCAGACGTCCACGCAAAAAAACGGTTGCGCCGCAAAATAGGTTCGTGATAATTTAAACGCATGAACATGCTCTACACCTCCGCAAATGCCCTGACCAGCGCCCGCATGGCCGCCGGCATGACTTCGCGCGCGCGCCGACCGGAGTCCTGTATTCCGGCCGGATAGCTGTCGCGCGGACATTGCTTGTCGCATCGACCCCAAAACCCGGCCTCGTGCCGGGTTTTTCGTTTGTGGAGTTTGCATCGTGACGATTCGCCATTTTCTTTCCACCCAAGATTGGTCCCGAGCCGAGCTCGACGATTTGCTCAGGCAGGCTGCCGCATTCAAGCTTTCGAAGCCCGGTACCCAGCTTGCAGGCAAATCGATCGCGCTGCTGTTCTTCAATCCGTCGATGCGCACGCGCGCCAGTTTCGAGCTCGGCGCGTTCCAGCTCGGCGGCCATGCCGTCGTGCTGCAACCCGGCAAGGACGCCTGGCCGATTGAGTTCGACGCCGGCACGGTCATGAACGGCGAGGCCGAGGAACACGTCGCCGAAGTCGCCCGCGTGCTGGCTCGCTACGTGGATCTCATCGGCGTGCGCGCATTCCCGAAATTCCAGGACTGGGCGGTCGATCGCGAGGACCGCGTGATCCGCGCCTTTGCGAGATACGCGACGGTGCCGGTGATCAACATGGAGACGATCACGCATCCGATGCAGGAACTTGCGCACATCCTCGCGCTGCAACAGCATTTCGGCACGACGGAATTGCGCGGCAGGAAGTACGTGCTGACCTGGACGTACCACCCCAAGCCATTGAACACGGCAGTTGCGAACTCGGCGCTGCAGATCGCGACACGCTTCGGCATGGACGTGACCTTGCTGTGCCCGACGTCGGAGTATGTGCTCGACTCTCGCTACATGGATTTCGCCAGGCACAACGTCGCCGAAAACGGCGGCGCGCTGACGGTTAGCCACGACCCGCAAGTCGCATATCGTGACGCCCATGTCGTTTACGCCAAGAGTTGGGGGGCGCTGCCGTATTTCGGACGCTGGGCGGATGAGAAGCCGCTCCGCGATGCGCACAAGCACTTCATCGTCGACGAAGCGAAGATGGCATTGACCGACCACGGCGTGTTCAGCCACTGCCTGCCGCTGCGCCGCAACGTCAAGGCGACCGATGCGGTGATGGACTCGCCGGCGTGCATCGCCATCGACGAGGCCGAAAACCGCCTGCATGTGCAGAAGGCCGTGATGGCGATGCTTGCGAATCAGTGAACCCCATCGGAATCGATCCATGAGCAAAGACATTGTCCTCGCCTTTTCCGGCGGCCTCGACACCAGCTTCTGCGTGCCCTACCTCAAGGAACGCGGCTGGGCCGTGCACACCGTGTTCGCCGATACCGGCGGCGTGGACGCCGCGGAGCGCGCCTACATCGAGGCACGCGCGAAGGAACTCGGCGTCGCCTCGCACACAACGGTCGACGGTGGTCCCGCCTTGTGGAGCGAATTCGTCAAGCCGTTCGTGTGGGCGGGGGAGGGTTACCAGGGCCAGTACCCACTGCTGGTGTCGGATCGCTACCTGATCGTCGACGCGACGCTGGCGCGCGCGGCCGAACTCGGCGCGTGTGTGATCGCGCACGGCTGCACCGGCATGGGCAACGATCAGGTGCGCTTCGATCTGGCGGTCAAGGCACACGGCGACTGGCAGATCGTGGCGCCGATCCGCGAGATCCAGAAGGAGCACACGCAAACCCGCGCCTACGAGCAGAAATATCTCGAGGAACGCGGTTTTGGCGTGCGTACCAAACAACGCAACTACACGATCAACGAGAACCTGCTCGGCGTCACCCTGTCCGGCGGCGAGATCGACCGCTGGCAGGCGCCGGGCGAGGGTGCGCGCGGTTGGTGCAAAGCACGCGCCGAGTGGCCTTCCGCGCCGCTCACGGTAAAGATTGGCTTCGAGCGTGGCGAAGCTGTGTCGCTGGATGGCGGCAAGCTTGCCGGGCACGAGCTGCTGGCGAAATTGAACAGCCAATTCGCCGCCTATGGCGTGGGCCGCGGCTTGTATACGGGCGACACCACCATCGGTTTGAAGGGTCGCATCGTTTACGAGGCACCGGGCCTGGTCGCGCTGCTCGCCGCGCATCGCGCGCTCGAGGAAGCGGTGCTCACCAAGCAGCAGAACCGCTTCAAGCCCGAGGTGGCGCGCAAATGGGTGGAACTGGCCTACGAAGGATTCTTCCACGACCCGCTCAAGGCCGACCTGGAAGCATTTCTCGCCTCGTCGCAGTGCTGCGTCGACGGTGAAGTGACGCTGGAAACGCACGGTGGCAGCGTGAATGCCGTCGCGGTCGAATCGCCACGCATCCTCAATGCGAAGGGCGCGACCTACGCGCAATCGGCCGATTGGGGTGTCGCGGAAGCCGAGGGTTTCATCAAGTTGTACGGCATGAGCTCGACGCTGTGGGCAGAGGTTAACCGCGGATGAGCACCTTGCTTGATGCCACGCTGGTGCACCTGGGTGCACTGGTCGCTTTCGACACGCGCAATCCGCCGCGCGCGATCGGGACGGGCGGGATTTTCGATTACCTGCGTGCAAACCTGCCCGGTTTCGAAAGCAGACTGACCGACCACGGCGCCGGCGCGGTGTCGCTGCTCGCCGTGCGCGGCAAGCCGAAGATCCTGTTCAACGTGCACCTAGACACGGTGCCGGATTCGCCGCACTGGAGCGCAAATCCGTTCGAGCTGCGCATGGATGGCGAACGCGCCATCGGCCTCGGCGCCTGCGACATCAAGGGCGCGGCGGCGGCGTTGCTGGCCGTGGCGAACGCCACCGGCGGTCCGATGGCGCTGTTGTTCACGACCGACGAAGAAGCCAACGACGCGCGCTGCATTGCCGGGTTCCTTGCCCGCAGGCCGGCTTGCGAGACGGTCATCGTCGCCGAACCGACTCGTTGCGAGGCCGTGCTCGCGCATCGCGGCATCCAGTCCGTGCTGATGCGTTTCGCCGGCCGGGCCGGGCATGCCGCGGGCGAGCAGACATCGGGCGACAGCGCGCTGCATCAGGCGGTGCGCTGGGGCAGTGCGGCACTGGAATTCGCGACGGCGCAGGCACACGAACGCTTCGACGGCCTGACCGGCCTGCGTTTCAATATCGGCCGCATCGAGGGCGGCATCAAGGCCAACATGATCGGGTCCGATGCCGAACTGCGTTTTGGCCTGCGGCCGCTGCCGACGATGAATCCTGATGCCTTGCTCGAGCGCCTGCGCACGCTGACTGATCCCGTGCCGGCGCATTTCGAGGAAACCTTCCGCGGCCCGTCGTTGCCCCCGGGAGACATCGCACAAGCCGAGGCACGCCGCCTCGCCGCGCGCAACGTCGCCGACGCACTCGATATTCCCGTCGGTAATGCAGTCGATTTCTGGACTGAGGCGGCGCTGTTCTCCCAGGCCGGTTACACCGCGTTCGTCTTCGGCCCTGGCGACATCGCGCAGGCGCACGGCGCCGACGAGTGGGTGGCGCACGATCAGTTGTATAGATACGCAGAAGATGTTTTCCGGATTGTCGAACATGGAAACGGCTAAGCACAACACCCGCAAAACCATCGTGCGCCTGCTCTCGGCGATGGGCAGCGCGAAGGAAATCCAGCAGTACCTCAAGCGTTTCTCCGCGCTGGACGCCAGGCGCTTCGCCGTGGTCAAGGTCGGCGGCGCGGTCCTGCGCGACGAACTGCCGGAACTGGCCTCCTCGCTGACCTTCCTGCAGCAGGTGGGGTTGACGCCGATCGTGCTGCACGGCGTGGGGCCGCAACTCGACCAGGAACTCGCCGCTGCGGGCATCGACAAGCGCACGGTGGACGGCATGCGCGTGACTTCGCCGAAGGCGATCGGTATTGTGCGCCGCGTTTTCCAGCAGCAGAACTTGCGCCTCGTCGAAGCGTTGCAGGCGATGGACACGCGCGCCACGTCGGTCACGACCGGCGTATTCATTTCGCGCCTTCTCGATCGCGATACGTACGGCATGGTCGGCGCGGTCGAGCGCATCGAACTGGCGCCGGTCGATGTGGCGCTGCGTTCACATTCGATCCCGGTGATCGCCAGTCTTGGCGAAACCGACGAAGGCCAGTTGCTCAACATCAATGCCGATGTCGCCGCCAACGAACTGGTGCGCGTGCTGCAGCCGTACAAGATCGTTTTCCTCACCGGCACTGGCGGCCTGCTCGACGGCGCCGGCAATGTGATCGACTCGATCAACCTGAGCAGCGAGCTCGGACACCTGCTGGCCCAGCCGTGGCTGAACGGCGGCATGCGCCTGAAACTGGAGCAGATCGCCGATCTGCTGGACGATCTGCCGCCAACTTCGTCGGTGTCGATCACGCGGCCTTCGGAGCTGGCCAAGGAACTGTTCACCCACAAAGGTTCGGGCACGCTCGTGCGGCGTGGCGAGAAGGTGCTGAGTTACGATGGCTGGGACGGCGTAGATCGCGCGCGCCTGCGCGCGCTGGTCGAGTCGAGCTTCGGCCGCAAGCTAGTGGCGGACTATTTCGAGCGCACGCGACCGCTGCGCGTCTACGTCAGCGAAAATTTCCGTGCGGCGATGATCCTCACCGACGAAGGTGGCATGCCGTACCTCGACAAGTTCGCCGTGCTCGACGACGCGCAGGGTGAGGGGCTCGGCCGTGCCGTGTGGCAGGTGATGCGCGAGGAGACGCCGCGCTTGTTCTGGCGCTCGCGCCACGGCAATGGCATCAATGCCTTCTATCACGAGCAGGCCGACGGCTGCCTGCGGCAGGAGCGCTGGCGCGCGTTCTGGTACGGACTCGGCAACGATTTCCGCGCCATCGAGCGCTGCGCGATGCATTGCGCGCAGCGCGAACCGACCCTGGTGGACGCATGATCGCGAAGACGATCGGCATCGTCGGCGCGCGCGGGTACACCGGCGCGGAACTGATACGCCTGATCGCGGCGCATCCGGCGCTGGATCTGGCTTTCGTTTCCTCGCGCGAACTGGACGGCCAGCGCCTCGCTGACCATGACGCCGCTTACTCCGGTGCGCTGCGCTTCGGGAATCTTGATCCGTCTGCCGTGGCAGCCAGGCGCGCAGACGTGGTTATCCTCGCGCTGCCCAACGGCAAAGCCGCACCCTACGTGGAATCGATTGACAACGACTCGCCGAATACGCTGATCGTCGATCTGTCCGCCGACTACCGTTTCGACACGGCTTGGTACTACGGCTTGCCGGAATTGACGCGCTCCGCGTGGCGCGGGCAGCGCAGGCTCAGTAATCCGGGCTGCTACGCCACCGCGATCCAGCTTTGCGTCGCGCCGCTGAAGGAATTCCTCGCCGCGCCGCCGGTGTGCTTCGGCGTGTCCGGCTACTCCGGCGCCGGCACGACGCCGTCGGACAAGAACGATGCGGAGAAATTGCGCGACAACCTGATGCCGTATGCGCTCACCGAGCATATGCACGAGAGGGAAGCCGGCTTCCAGCTCGGCTTGCCGGTGGAGTTCATGCCGCACGTGGCGCCGTATTTCCGCGGTCTCACCGTCACCACGAACCTGTACCTAAAGCGCGCGATGCAACGTAACGAAGTTCATGAGCGCTTCCGCGCCGCCTACCATGACGAGAAGCTGGTGTCGGTGCTCGAAGACGCGCCATGGGTCAGCCGCATCGCGCACAAGCACCACGCCGAGATCGGCGGATTCGCCATGTCGGCGGATGGCAAGCGCACCGTCGTCGTCGCCACGCTCGACAATCTGCTCAAGGGTGCGGCGACACAGGCTCTGCAGAACATCAACCGCGCCATCGGCGTGGACGAGTACACCGCAATTCCGCTCGACTGAGGATGGAACATATGGCCGCGCCGCTCTGGCAGAAATCCGGTACGCGTATCGATGCGAAGATCATGCGTTTCCTCGCCGGCGACGACGTCGTGCTGGACCGCGAGTTCTTCGCGCACGACATCGCCGCCAGCAAGGCGCACGTGGAAGGCCTGGCGAACATCGGCGTCGTCGGCGTCGCCGAAGCGGCCGCGCTCAAGCGCGAACTTGACGCATTGGCCGACGACTTTGCCGGCGGCGCCTTCGTGCTCGATGAACGCTTCGAGGACGGACATTCCGCCATCGAGGCGCGTTTGACCGAACGCCTCGGCGACGCGGGACGCCGTATCCACGCCGGACGCAGCCGCAACGACCAGGTCCTCGTGGCGACACGGTTGTGGCTGAAGGAGAAATTGGTGCAGCTCGAAGCGCATTGCCGCGCCATCGCGGAAGTCTGCCTCGATCGCGCCGCGCAGCCGGCGTTTCCCTTGCCGGGTTACACGCACTTGCAGCGCGCCGTGGTGTCGTCGACCGCGATGTGGTTCGCCGGCTTCGCGGAAAGCTTCATCGACGACGCGCTGCGCGCGCGTGCGACGCACGAGTGGATCGACACCAATCCGCTCGGCACCGCCGCCGGTTACGGAGTGAACTTGCCGCTTGATCGTGCGCACACGACGCGTGCGCTCGGCTTCGCGCGCATGCAGGTGTCGCCGGTGGGCGCCCAGCTCTCGCGCGGCAAGTTTGAGATCGCCGTACTGGAGGCCCTCGGCAGCGCGCTGCTCGACCTTCGCCGGCTGGCCTGGGACCTTTCCTTGTTCACTACCGCGGAGTTCGGCTTCGTCGCGCTGCCGCCGGAGTACACCACGGGCAGCTCGATCATGCCGAACAAACGCAATCCCGACGTTGTGGAATTGCTGCGCGCCAGCTACGCCTGCGTCGCGGCGGCGCGCACCGAGATCGAGCAGCTTGTATCGCTGCCTTCTGGCTACCAGCGCGACCTGCAGTTCAGCAAGGGCAGCATTTTCCATGGCGTACGCCACGGGCTCGCAGCGCTTGAACTGGCGTCGGACTTGTTGGCGCGAATGCAGTGGAACGAGCCGGCGATGCGCGCGGCGATCGATCCGGCGATGTACGCCACCGACGTCGCCATCGAGCAGGCTGCATCCGGCGTGCCGTTCCGCGAGGCCTACCGCGCAGCCGCGGAATCGACGGCGTCGGCGGCGCAGGGGCGCACGCCGGAACAAAGCCTCGCCGCGCGCACGTCGCCCGGCGCGCATGCGGATTTGCGGCTGGACGAACTGCGCGAGCGGCTCAACGCGTCAGCCAACCCTGTTTGCGTGCGGTAAACACCGCGTACGGGAAGATCCACGACAGCGCGAAAATCGAGAAGAACGAATAGCCGATGCCGTAGATGAAGTCCCAGGAACGCTCCGCGCGCAGGTAGTAGAGCATGTTGAACGCGGCGATCAGCAACATCGCGCAGGCGAAACGCAGCAGCATGTCCGGGTGGTCGTGCATCGTCGCCACGAGCAGGAACACCGCGGCGATGCCAACCGGGTGGCGCGTGGTAGTGACCAGCGAATCGGCCAGCGCGATCGCGCGAGCGCGGCGCGGACGCTTCCAGACGATGCGGCCGATAAAGCGCATTTCCTCGCGTACGTAGCTGCGGTCCCAGCGCAGGAACATCTTGCACAGTTTCCTGTAGGCGACCGGCACGATGGTGTAGACCACGCCGGCGCGCTGGTAAACGCTGTCGTAGCCGGCATCGAGGATGTCGTTGGTCATCGCGCGATCCTCGCCGAACGTGCAGCGCGCGCCGAGGAACTCCTGCGCGACCCAGCGCTCGAGCACGCGGCGCACCGCTTCGGTGCGGTAGGCGGCGAGGGCGCCCGGGCAGCAGTAGACGGTGCCGTAGGTGCTTTGCGCGGCGCGCAA
>DATIVQ010000223.1:0-1536 GCA_035465735.1 Rudaea sp. | reverse complement strand
CAGATCGCGCGCGTTGGGCACGAGCCGGTCATCGACGAAGGAACACAGGTAGGCGGCGAGTTCGAGTGCCGATCCGTTCACGTCTTCAAGACCCAGGCGCTCGCTGGTGTCGGCGATCTGGTCGATTTCCTCGCCGAGTTTGCGCGCGGCAAGCTGGTCCCAGCCGCCCTGCGCCAGCGGTTGCCAGCGCCGCACGAGCGCAAGGCAGCGCGCGCGGAGTTCGTCCCGCGCGTGTTGCGCCCCGCTCAGCGTGGTGGTGTCCTGACCGCTCATCTTGTTCCAAGCCCCTGTCAGGCCGATTCAGTGTAGCGCCGTCGCGGCAACAGTGCAGTATTTGTGCGCATCCGGGCGTGCGCGGGCTCACAGTTTGGATTGCCGGAATATTCGCATGTGGCGCGCAAAGGGTTTACATTTCGCGGCATTCGGAGGAGGCAGCCATGAAACGGCATTGGCATTGGTGGATTACCCTGTTGTTCGTCTGGGCGCTGGCCTACGATCTGGTGGTTTGGGGCGCGGCAGCGCGCTTGCCCGACATCGGCGCACATTTGCAGGCCTCGGCCCAGCGCCAAGCCCTGCTCGCGCACATCTACATGAGCGCGGGCGAGGCGCTGGATGCCGCCGTGCCGGTGCTGGACGACTGGGGCACGCAGCGTGCGCAGACTGCGCTTGCCGACGGGCTCGATCGCATCAAGCAAGACCCCATGGTGTCGATGGATCTGATCTTTTCCAACACCTGGAACAGCACCCACGCGATGCTCAAGTTCATGTATTGGGCGGCGCCGGTGTTCGGCGCGATCGCCCTGGTGCTGTGGTCGCGGCGGCCGAAGAAGGTCCGCCTGATGGGCGGACGCTGAAACGCTCGTTTCAAGATGCTGCTGCGGCCGTGTGTGAAAAATTTCATTTCCGCAAAATTGCGTAAAAGTATACAGACGTCCGTGCGCAGCGTGCACCTTCCCGCCGCGCTGCCCACTGCCGCCGCCGGAATCGCCGAAAATCCATGTCCGGTGCGGTTTCCATGACTTCCGGCAGGGGGCAGTGAAAGACCGCAGGCAACGCCAGATTATCTTTCTGGACGTCCAAACCTTGGCGGGTCGGCGCTTCGACAATGTCCGGACGTTTTTGTTGCGTAGCAATAAAACGATATCGAAATCAGATACTTAGCGGCAGTTTTTTCTTGACGAGCGGTGCAGCGGCTGTTAGCTTGCCCCGCGTTTTGGAAGCGGAATGAGTTGGCTTCCAAGGCATTCTCGAAAGATTCGATCGCGGGTTTTCCCGGAAAGCCGGGATTCTCGCAACGGTGCGTGCGTCCCGGCTACTCGCAGGCCGGGCCCGCGCCGGATCGGGTTGCGAGGCGCGAAGGATCGCCAAGGAGCCGCGGCCAATCGCGGACATTCAATCAAACCGTACGGGAGAGGTTTCATGAAACGAAGTCTGTTGATGTCCGCTGTCGCGGCAACTCTTCTGGGGTTGTCGGGCGGTGCCGCGCTTGCTCGCGGCAACGGCGACGGCAACCCCTATTCGCCGAGTTATGGGCAC
>DATIVQ010000222.1:0-10863 GCA_035465735.1 Rudaea sp. | reverse complement strand
GTTCCTGGTAGACCATGATGCCGTAGGTCTCACGCAGCACGGGCTCCACGCGCGGATCGGCATAGTCGATGCGTTCCTCGCCGTTCTTGCGCCGGCAGAAACTGTCGATCTGTTCCATCGGCCCGGGGCGAAACAGCGAAGTCAGTGCCATCAGGTCGTCGAAGCGATCAGGCTTGGCCTTCACCAGCATGCGCTGCATGCCATTGCCTTCGAACTGGAACACCGCGACGGTGCGCGCATTCTGGAAAAGGGCGAACACGTGCGCGTCGTCGAGCGGTAAGGTCGCTATGTCGAGCGGGGCCTCGCCGCTTGCCGCGCGGCGCACGTTGATCGCCTTCACCGCCCAGTCGATGATCGTCAGCGTGCGCAGGCCGAGGAAGTCGAACTTGACCAGTCCGACGGCCTCGACGTCGTCCTTGTCGAACTGGGTGACAACGCCGTCGCCGCTGTCCTCGCAGTAGAGCGGGGCGAAGTCGGTCAGTGCGCTCGGCGCGATCACGACGCCGCCGGCATGCTTGCCGGCATTGCGCACGAGATCCTCGATGCGGCGTGCCAGGTCGACCAGCTCGCGCACTTCGTCTTCGGATTCGTAGCGTGTCCTGAATTCGGGGACGATGCGATCGGTTTCCCGGCGCGAGCGCTCGCTCGTGCCGAGCGCATCGTCGAGGCTGAGAGGATCGGTCGGCTTGAGCGGGATAAGCTTGGCGATTTGGTCGACCTGGCCGTAGCCCATGCCGAGCACGCGGCCGGCGTCGCGCAGCACGGCCTTGGCGGCCATCGTGCCGTAGGTGATGATCTGGCTGACTCTCTCGCGGCCGTATTTGTTGGCGACGTAGTTGATCACTTCGTCGCGGCGATCCATGCAGAAATCGACGTCGAAGTCCGGCATGGACACGCGCTCGGGATTGAGGAAGCGTTCAAACAGCAATCCGTAGCGCAGCGGATCGAGGTCGGTGATGCCGAGCGACCAAGCCACGACCGAGCCCGCTCCCGATCCGCGTCCCGGTCCGACCGGAATGTCGTGCTGTTTCGCCCACCCGATGAAGTCGGCGACGATCAGGAAGTAGCCCGCGAAGCCCATCTTCACGATCACGTCGAGCTCGTGTTCGAGGCGGCTCGTGTAGTTCCCGTGCGTAAAATCAGGGGCGAGTCCGTGCTTGGACAGGCGTGCTTCAAGGCCCTTCTGCGCCTGGCTGAGGATGAACGAAGCCTCCGAATCCTGCGCCGGAACCGGAAACGCCGGCAGGAAGTATTCGCCGAACTTCATCTCCAGGTTGCAGCGCCGCGCGATCTCGACGCTGTTTTCCAGCGCCTCGGGAATGTCGGCGAATAACGCAGTCATCTCCTCGGTTGATTTCAGGTACTGCTCGGGGGTGAAGTCGCGCGGACGCTTCGGATCGTTGAGCAAGCGGCCCTGGTGAATGCACACCCGCGCTTCATGCGCTTCGAAATCCTCGCGCACGCCGAATCGCACGTCGTTCGTTGCCACGACCGGACAATCCGCCGCGGCGGCGAGCTGCAACGCCGTGGAAATGAAATGCGCCTCGTCGGCATGGCCGCAGCGCGTAAGTTCCAGGTACAGGCGATCGTCGAAGTGGCGCAGCCAGGCGCGCGTGCTCGCCAATGCGGCGTCGCGCTTGCCGGCGACGAGGTGCCTGCCGATGTCGCTTTCGCGTCCGGCCAATGCGAAGAGTCCGGCGCCGTGCCCGTCGAACCAGGCCGGATCGACCAGCGCGCGGTCGCCGTGGCGGCCTTGCGTGTAGCTGCGCGAGATGAGTTGCGACAGGTGCAGATAGCCTTCGCGGTTCTGGCACAGCACGGTCAGGCGCGACGGCGTCGCATCGTTGGGGCCGGCGATCCACATATCCGCGCCTGCAATGGCCTTCACGCCGTTCGCTTCGGCGGCGCGATAGAACTTGACCAGCGCGAACAGGTTGCTTTGGTCGGTGAGTGCCAGCGCAGGCAGGCCCATCTGCACGGCGCGGCTGATCAGATTCGACCGCTTCGCCTTGGCCGGATCGCCGTATTCGGGCTTGTCCGGCATGCGCAGGGTCGAATCGACCAGCGAGTATTCGCTGTGGACGCGGAGGTGGACGAAGGTGGGTTGCATGGCGACCGGAGGCTACCTTCGCAGGTTAGCCACCCGCCGCATGAGGGGCAAGACTTGACGCGGATTATTCGAAGCCGTTGCGGAAAACCTCATCCGACAGCGTCATGGATCCGCCGGTCAGATTGATCTGCGGGTACCAGGATACTGTGTTCGAGCATGGCGTGCTGCACTGTTGCACGCCGGTTGTATTGGCGGCGGTATACGCGCTGCCGACGTGCGCCCCGCCTTGGTCGTACGCTGTTTGCGGCGGGGAGGAGTAATTCGCGGCCGCTTGTTCGATGTACAGGGAAGTGGTCGACAGGCCACTGAGCGCAGCGACGGATTTGTCGGCTTGCACGATGATCTTGCCGGTCGCCGCATCGGCCGTGACCGGCAAGCTGCTGACAAAGACCATGGCGTTCGAGGCGGTATCGAATTTGTCCAACTCTGCAGTCAGCGCGCTGTTCAGCGCGGCCGAGTTCGGCGTACAACCGGATGGCTGCAGCGTGGTGTACACGGTGATCGCCGACTCGAAGCCGCCCGGACTCCCCGCCGGCGTCGACGAATTGCCGTCGAGATCCAAGGCCGCCAGCCAGGCGGAATCGTAACTGTTGGAATACGTCGCAAAATAGGCCGGATATCGGCACAGTGCCATGGTCGCCGGCAGGCCGGCAAGGTCGAATTCAAGGTAAACGGTGTTCGCACCGAATGCCGGCAAGGGCAGCGACGTGGTGGCGCTGGCACCCACGAGATCGATCAGGGGATACCAGGATGCGGAAGTGCCGCACGGGGCGCCGCAATTTTGCACGTCGTTGGCCGGGTCGGTGGCCGACGTTCCAATCGTGATGGGCGAGGAGGTGCTATCCGATGCATCGGTCGGCGATTGTCCGGACGGAGTATAGGCGCCGAAGGTGCCGATGCTGATGCGCGATTGCGCAGTGAGGTTTGCTAGAGGGCCGGACAGGTCTGCGCTGACTGTCATCGAATTCGACGCCACGTTGGCAACGACCGTCGCCGGCAGGTTGCTGGGCACGAACTGGTTTTGCGCCGAGTTCCAAGTGGCCATCACTGCACTCAGTGCCGAGCTGGTGCTGACCGAGGTCGGCGAGCATGGGTAAGTTTGCTGCGGCGTCTGAACTTGAAGCAGCACGTCGAATCCGTAGTAACCGGTGTTCGCGTTGTTATCGACGTCGATTGCGATTTGCCATGCCTCGTCGAAACCGAACGCCTGGATGGCGGTGGGGTCGCGACATACGGTGATGCTCGCCGGCAGTCCGGCCAGATTCAGCGTCACCGAAAGGGTGTTGGCGCGAGCCCGCGACGTCGCGGCATCGCAGGCCAGTATCGCCAGGATTACGAGGATCAGGTTCAGCGCACGCTGCATGGCGGTCTCTCCAGTGGATTGACCGCTTCAGTTCGGGAAATGCGTGGCGCGATTACATGCGCGCCAATCGGTCAGCTCAGCGCATGCGTGCGCCCGCCATCCACCGCGATGCTGACGCCATTGACGTAAGCGGCGGCCGGCGTGCACAGGAACGCGACGACGGCGGCGACTTCGGCGGGATCCGCGAACCGTCCGGCCGGCACGACGCCTTGCAGTTCGCGCGCGACCTCTTCCTCGGATGCGCCCGAGGCCTTGGCCTTGGCGGCAATGATGGCGCTCAGGCGCTGGGTCTTGGTGAATCCCGGCAGCACGTTGTTCACCGTGACGCCGTGAGGCGCGAGTTCGCGTGAACAGGTCTTCGCCCAGCCGGCGACCGCGGCGCGTACCGTGTTCGAGACGCCGAGGTTGTCGATCGGTTCCTTGACCGACGTGGAAATCACGTTGACGACACGGCCGAAACCCGCCGCGCGCATGCCGGGCAGCACCGCCTGTAGCGCGATCTGGTTGGCAATCAGATGCTGACGGAAGGCGTTTGTATACTCGTCCACGTGTGCACTATGCGCCGGTCCGCCCGGCGGGCCGGCGCTGTTGTTGACGAGGATCTGTACCGGCCGCGTTTGCACAAGCTGTTCGATGCGCGCGCGCAGTTCAGCGTGATCGTTCGCGTCCACCGCGATGCTTGCGTGTGTCTGCGCGGAATGCGTCTTCGGCAGGCCATCCACGACGGCTTGCAATGCCTCGCGCGAGCGCGCCAGGACAGTGACTTCGGCGCCAAGTTGGGCCAATTCAACGGCCGCCGCGCGGCCGATGCCTTGCGAGCCGCCGCAGACGAGGGCGTGTTTGCCGGCGAGGTCCAGATTCATCAGGCGTGGCCTCCGCCAAGTTTTTCCGTCATCAACGGCAGCAGTTCTTCTTCGTCCTCGGTTTCTGGCGGTGCAAAAGACTCCAGATCGAATCCCATCTGCGCCGCATCGTCCTCATCGAGGCCGTCGAAGGCGCGGAATTCGGCATCCAGCAAGGCAGCGCGCGCGCTGTCCTCGTCGTCATAGACGATCGTCTCGCCGCGCGCGTCGAACACCTCGGCGCTGCCGGATTCGCGCACGCGCAGGCGCGCCCAGACGAGCAGGTCGCCCACAGTCGCCAGCCACCAGTCCTCGCGGAGCCATTCATTCGGCTGTTCCAGCATCTGCATGCGTATTCCTTAAGTGTTACGGATTGGCATTGTATCCGTTGCCGGCCGCCCTCCATGGCGCTTGACATGTCCGGACAATGATTCCAGAATTTGCTGGGTTTTTCGTTCGATGCGTGGTTGGCCGGTCTGTTACAGGGTGGCCGACAGGGACGCGACAAGGAGCGTTTGATGCACGTGCTCATCACCGGCGGTGCCGGTTTCATAGGTTCGCATCTGGCCGGCCTGCATCTGGCGCGCGGCGATCAGGTGCATGCCGTCGACGACCTTTCCACGGGCCTGCGCGAGAATCTCGCCGAGTACGAGGACTTGCCGAATTTCCGCTTCGACGAGGCCGACGTGCTGGTCTGGGACAAGCTCGAACATGCGGTCGGCTGGGCCGACCGCGTCTACCATCTGGCGGCGGTCGTCGGCGTCTACCGGGTCATCGCCGAGCCGACCAAGGTGCTGGCGACCAACATTGCCGGCACCGAACGCCTGCTGCGTGCCGCACATTCCGGTGGCTGGAAGCCGCAGGTGGTGATCGCTTCGAGCTCCGAAGTCTACGGACACAACGACGAGCATGTGCTGCGCGAGGACCAGGACCTGACCGTAAGCACGCGTGCCGGTACGCGCTGGGGCTATTCGGTTAGCAAGATCGCCGACGAGGCCCTGGGACTTTCCTATGCGCAGCGTTTCGGCATTCCGGCCGTGATCACGCGCTTCTTCAATACCATCGGCCCGCGCCAGGTCGGGCACTATGGCATGGTGGTGCCGCGCTTCGTGGCGCAGGCCGTGCGCAACGAGCCAATCACCGTGTTCGGCGGCGGCACGCAAACGCGCTCGTTTTGCGACGTGCGCGACACCGTGGTCGCGCTGGACGCGCTGGCCGGACGCATCGGGCGCAAGACCGAAATCGTCAACGTCGGCAACGACCGTGAAATCAGCATCGCCAATCTGGCCGAACTCGTCATTCGCCGTGCCGGCAGCCGCTCGCAGATCCGCCACGTCACCTTGCGCGACGCGTACGGCGAGGATTTCGAGGACATCCGCCGCCGGCGGCCATCGCTGGATAAACTGCGCGGACTGACCGGCTTCACCCACCGCTATACGCTGGAGCAGACGATCGAAGACCTGGTCGCGATCGAACGGCAGCGCCTGGAGAAGGAACACGATGGCCACAGCACCCTGGTTCGTCCTCAGTCCGAACGCGCTGCTTAGCACGATCGGCCTGATCCGCGGGCCCGACAAAACGGTACCCACGCCGGCCGACGATTGGCGCGCCGCTACCGTCGACGTCGTCATCCCCGCCTACAAGGAAGAGGACAACATTGTGCATTGCCTGGCGTCGATCGCGCGTCAGACCGTGCAGCCGCGCAACGTCATCCTGGTCGAGGACGGGGCGCAGGACCGCACCGTGCCGCGCGCGCGAGAGTACGCGCAGGCCGCCGGTCTGAACCTGACCGTGATCGAGCGCCGCTCGTCGATCGGCAAGACGCCGACGATCAAGCGCCAGGCGCGCGAGTTCGATTCCGACGTCGAATTCATCCTCGACGGCGACACCTTCCTCGAATCGCCAAACTACATCGAGCGCTGCGTGCAGGAGCTGTATCAGGGCGTAGGCATCGCCAGCGCTTGCGGCACGATCCTGCCGATGCGCCCGCAGGACCGCCATGCGCTGGCCCAGACCGAGGAATTTCGGCGCTGGCATGGCGCGCCGACCTACGACGATCCGCACGCGCGGCGCGGCGCGCTGCACGCATTTTGGTGGTGGATCACCAACACTTACCGCAGCTGCCTGTACATGTTCCTGCAGCGCTTCGTCTATGTCGGCCAGATGGTGTTTTTCGGCAGCATCACCAATCCGGTCGGCTGCGCGGTCGCCTACCGGCGCCGCTACATCAAGGACCTGTTCGACCGCTACGAACCGATCTTCGGCGACGACCTGACCAATTCCGAAGATATCTTCATCGGCTTCGCCCTCAACAACGAGGGCTACCGCAACATCCAGCTGCAGGACGTCACGGCGCGCTCCGAAGAACCCGAGGTGCAGCGCCTGCCGCGACAGATCTACCTGTGGTCGTCGTCGTTCTTGCAGAGCTGCTATTACTTCGACGCGCTCCTGCGCACGCCGTTCAAGTCGCTCAAGTTGTGGCGCAAAAAACGCGACGATGAAATGAGCGGGGCGACGCAGCGTGCCGAGGAGATGCGCAAGATCAAGGAACAGTACCGGCAGCCGTTCGGGGAACAATACACGCTGACGTATGGTCGGCCGATCGGCTGGACCATGTTCATGTCGGCGTTCGAGAAGATCGGTTTTCCGACTGCGCTGATCGTGATGCTGGTCCTGCGCCTGTGGGAGCCGCTTGCCGTCACCATCATCGCCGAGGCGATTGTATCGCTTGCGGTGCTTGTTGCGGTGTCGCGCGGCGAACGCATCCGCATGTTCTTCAAGGGCATCCTTATCACGCCGATGCGTTATTTCCTGATGCTCATGGATTTTTTGACGATCCTGCGCTTCGCCACCGACCTCTGGATCACCGGGAATCGCAAATGGCGCAAATGAACAAGCACCGGCTGACTTTGGCGTTGTGCGCGTTGCTCGCCGCGGGCGCGGCGCACGCGGCCCAAGCGCCCACCACGGCAATCGCCGCCGAGGGCCGCGGCGACTGGGCTGCGGCGGCGAAGATCTACCGCGATGCCCTGCGCGCGCAGCCGGACGATGCTGCGCTGTGGCGGCGGCTGTCCGAAGTCGAAGCGCGGCAAAAGCACGTCGAAGCCGCGGCGCAGGCGCTGGACAAGGCTGCCGCGCTCGCGCCGCGCGATGCCGAGGCTCAGGCCGAGGACTCGCATGCCTGGAGCGTTGCCGCGCAGCCACGCAAGGCACTCGCCGCGATTCAGCGTGCGCTCGCGCTGGCGCCGGACAACGTCGATTACCTGCTCGCGCAATCGCAGCTCGCCAACTGGACCGGCGATTACGCGCTTGCGGAGAAGAGTCTGGCACGCATGCACGCACTGGCGCCGCAACGCACCGACGTGCTCGCCGCGGTCGCGCGCAGCGCCGCGTGGCGCGGCGATCTTTCTGGCGCAATCGGCGTCATGCGCCAATATCTGGAAAAATATCCTCAGGACAAGGACGCCTGGATCGACTTGGCGCGTTTCCACGCTTGGCGCGGCGATTATCCCGGCGCCGCCGAGTCGCTGGCCGACTATCGCAAGCGCTTCGGCGAAGACGAGGGCGAACGTGCCCTGCTCGCGCGCGTCGACGCCTGGGCAGGGTGGCGGCACGAGGCGCTGCAATTAAACACGCCGCTGCTCGCGGCCAAGCCGGACGACTACGAGCGCAACTACACGCAGGCGATTGCGCTGTACCAGGGCAAGGTGCCGCGCCAGGCTTTGCCGTACGTAGCGCAGGTGCAAGCACTCAAGCCCGATACCAAGGAAACCGCGGACCTGGTGCGCACTGCCGACCAGCATGTCAGTTCGTACGTTGACGTCCCGCTGTGGCGCAGTTGGGATTCCCAGGACATCACCATCCGCCATCTGCAGGCCGGACTGGACTGGTGGCTTGCCGACACGACCACCGTGATGCTTGACGCGGGCTGGAATCGCTACGGCGCGCCGCTCGACAGCCCGTTCGCGTCTGCCGGCGGCGCCGACCACGTCAACGAATCGCGCCTGCGCGTGGGCCTGCGCCATGCCCTCGACGAGGACTATGCCCTGGAGGGCTGGATCGGCGATTCGCACATGGACCAGGGCGGTGGCAGCACGGGCATCGGCAGCCTGGCGTTGCTCGCCCAGCCAGGCGACGCGTGGCGCTGGTGCGCGCAACTGGAACGCGACCGCGTCGGCATCTCGCCGCTGGCCGCTTCGCTCGGCATCGATCGCAACGGCGGCTTGGTCGAGGGCTGGTGGACGCCCGACCTGCGCTGGACGCTGGACGCCTACGCGCGCCACGACGAGTATTCCGATTCCAACCAGCGCGACGAGGTCGCCTTCGCGCTGCGCCGCGCGACCGTGCGCAACGGCTGGCTCAATCTCGACCTGGGGGTGTCGGGCCAGTGGTTCGGATTCGACCGCGATCCGCACGACGGCTACTACGCGCCGAGCAGCTACCGCCGCTTTGCCCTCACCGGCGGCGCATACTTTCACATCAGCGACGACGTCGGCCTGGGCGTGCAGGCCGCGCTCGGCGTGCAGCGCGATGAAACCCTGCGTGACTGGAAAAGCGCCAACGACCTGAGCGCGGACCTGGCCATCGGCATATTCCGCGACTGGAAGCTGCATCTGGGCGCCGGGTACTCGCAACGCCGCCAGGAAAGCGGCGGCTATGGCGCCCACATCGTCAGCCTGACGCTGCAGCGGAACTTGTAGCCGGATCAGAACTCCGCGCTGCCTGGCACGCGCGGGTAGGGGATCGCGTCGCGGATATTGGCGAGGCCGCAGACATAGACGACGAGGCGTTCGAAACCGAGTCCGAAGCCAGCATGCGGCACGCTGCCGTAACGGCGGAAGTCGCGATACCACTGATAGTGCGCGGGGTCGAGCTTGAACTGCGCCATGCGCTGGTCGAGTACATCGAGGCGTTCTTCGCGCTGCGAGCCGCCGATGATCTCGCCGATGCCGGGCGCGAGTACGTCCATCGCGGCGACGGTCTTGCCATCGTCGTTCAGGCGCATGTAGAACGCCTTGATCGCCTCCGGATAGTTCATCACCACTACCGGGCGACCGACGTGCTTCTCGGTGAGATAACGCTCATGTTCGGTCTGCAAGTCGTGGCCCCATTCGACCGGATAGTCGAATTTCTGCCCCGACTTTTTCAGAATGTCGATCGCGGCGGTGTAGTCCACGCGCTCGAATGGCGCCTTGATGAAATCCTCCAGGCGCGTGATCGCGGTCTTTTCCTGGCGCTCGGCGAAGAACTTCATGTCGTCCATGCGCTCGTCGAGCACGGCCTTGAATATGTACTTGAGGAAATCCTCGGCCAGCGTGGCATCGTCGTTGAGGTCCGCGAACGCTATTTCCGGCTCGATCATCCAGAACTCGGCCAGGTGCCGGGTCGTGTTCGAGTTCTCGGCGCGGAAAGTCGGCCCAAACGTGTAAACCTTGCTGAGCGCCAAGCAGTAGCCTTCCACATTGAGCTGGCCGGACACGGTCAGGTAGGTCTCTTTGCCGAAGAAGTCCTTGTTCCAGTCGATGGCGCCCTTGTCGTCGCGCGGAAGGTTGACCATGTCCAGCGTCGAGACGCGGAACATCTGGCCGGCGCCTTCGGCATCCGACGCCGTGATGATCGGCGTGTTGATCCAGAAGAATCCGCGTTCGTGGAAATAGCGGTGGATGGTCTTGGCGATGCAGTCGCGCACGCGCGCGACTGCGCCGAAGGTGTTCGTGCGCGGGCGCAGGTGCGCGACCTCGCGCAGGTATTCCATCGTGTGCGCCTTGGGCTGGATCGGATAGGTCTCCGGATCCTCGACCCAGCCCACGACCTCGACCTTGCTTGCCTGTATCTCGAAACTCTGACCCTTGCCTTGCGACGGCACCAGTGTGCCGGTAGCGATCACCGCGCAGCCGGCGGTCAGGTGTGCGATTTGGCTCGTGTAGTTCGGCAATGAGTTCTGTGCGACGACCTGGATCGGATCAAAGCACGAACCGTCGCTGACGTTGACGAACGACAGCCCGGCCTTGGAGTCGCGCCGCGTGCGCACCCAGCCGCGTACCGTCACTTCCGTATTCGCGGCGATCGAACCGAACAAAGCCTGTTTTACGCTGACGATCGACATGCCTTGAAACTCCGTTGGCGACGCCGCATTCATGGGCGTGGAAAGCCGCAAATGATAGCGGATTTGCCCGCACGATGAGGGTTGCAGACTGCTAGAATGCCGATCATGGATATCCAGCTTACTCACGCCGCCAGCGAACGCATGCGCGGTTTCCTCGCCACCCATCCGGACGCCGCCGGCGTGCGCTTCGGCGTGCGCAAGACCGGTTGTTCCGGCTACGCTTACGAAGTCGAGATCGCCGACCGCATCAGCGACGGCGACCAGGTAATCGAGCGGGATGGCATCAAGCTCATCGTCGACCGCAAGAGCTTGCCATTGGTGGATGGCACCCGGATCGATTTCGCCCGCCAGGGACTGAACGCCGCGTTCGTCTTCAGCAATCCCAATGTGACTGGCGAGTGCGGCTGCGGCGGAAGTTTCACCGTCGGCATGCAAGATTGAA
>DATIVQ010000221.1:0-1865 GCA_035465735.1 Rudaea sp. | reverse complement strand
TGCGGGCCGCGATGCGTGCCTCGTTCGTCGCGCACGGCCAGGCCGGGCTCGACCGCCTCGATCAGGACCAAACGCAAATGGCGTGTTCGCAAGCCGAGCCGCCAGCGGCCAAGATCGCCGACGCGATCACGGCCGCGAACCACGAGCGCGTCGTCTACCCGGCGGACGGCAAATATCTCGGCGACTGGAAGCGCGGCGAGGCGATCGCGGAAGAGGGCACCGGATTGCAGTTTTCCGACGATCCGGCGAAACCCAACGGCGGCAACTGCTACGCCTGTCACCAGATGGCATCCAGCGAGATTGCCTACGGCACGATCGGACCGTCACTGCAGCAGTACGGCAAGCGCGGCACGGCCGAGCCTGTGCTCAAGCTCGCCTGGGGCATGCTTTACGACATGAAGAGCGTCGTTGCCTGCTCGGCAATGCCGCGCTTCGGCGCGAAAAAGATACTGACCGAGCAGCAAATCAAGGACGTGATGGCCTATCTGTTCGACCCGGCCTCGCCGGTCAACCATTGAGCCGGGCGCACGCGTGAACCTTTCCCGCCGCGAATTCGTCGGTGTCCTCGCCGCCGCCGCGGTGGCCGGCATGCCGCTGGGCCGCCGGGCCTTTGCCGGCGAGGATGCCGGATCACTCTACGACGTGCCGAAATTCGGCAACGTCGGCCTGCTCCACTTCACCGATTGCCATGCGCAACTGTTGCCGGTGTATTACCGCGAGCCGTCGGCGAACATTGGCGTCGGCGCGGCACGCGGCCAGCCACCGCACCTCGTTGGCGAGGCCCTGCTCAGGTTCTACGGCATCCGGCCGGGCACGCCGGAGGCCCATGCGCTGACCTGCGTCGACTTTGCCGCTGCCGCGAAGCGCTACGGCAAGGTCGGCGGCTTCGCGCACCTGGCGGCCCTGGTCAAGCGCCTGCGCGCGGACCGCCCCGGCGCCTTGCTGCTCGACGGCGGCGACACCTGGCAGGGTTCGGCGCTGTCGCTGTGGACCCGTGGCCAGGACATGATCGACGCGCAGCTCGCGCTGGGCGTAGACGTGATGACCGGGCACTGGGAGTTCACCTACGGCGCGCAGCGCGTGCAGAACGTCGTGGCCGGGCCGTTCAAGGGCAAGATCGATTTCGTCGCGCAGAACATCCAGACCGCTGATTTCGGCGACGCGGTTTTTCCCGCCGTCTCGACCCGCAAGGTCAACGGCGTCGACGTCGCCGTGATCGGCCAGGCGTTCCCGTACACGCCGATCGCGCACCCGCGCCGCTTCGTCAGCGACTGGTCGTTCGGCATCCAGCCCGAAAACCTGCAGAAGGTGATCGATCAGGCGCGCAAGGCGGGCGCCGCGGTCGTGGTCCTGCTCTCGCACAACGGTATGGACGTCGACCTCAAGCTTGCGGCGCAGGTGCGCGGTCTCGATGCAATCCTCGGCGGCCACACCCACGATGGCGTGCCGCGCCCGGTGGCCGTGAGCAATGCCGGCGGGAAAACGCTGGTGACCAATGCCGGAAGCAACGGCAAGTTCCTTGGCGTCCTGGATTTCGATGTCAAGGGTGGCAAGGTGCGCGATTTCCGCTACCGCCTGCTGCCGGTGTTCGCGAACCTGCTCGATCCGGACAAGGACATGCAGGCGCTGATCGAGCGCCACCGCGCGCCGCATCGCGCCAAGCTCGAGGAAACCCTCGCCATCAGCGACGGCCTGCTTTACCGGCGCGGCAATTTCAACGGCAGTTTCGACCAGCTCATCCTCGATGCGCTGCGCGCGGTCAAGGACACGCCGGTCGCGTTCTCGCCGGGATTCCGCTGGGGCACCACGCTGCTGCCCGGCGAGGCGATCACGCGCGAGCGCCTGATGGACCAGACCGCGATCAC